>DAISKX010000007.1:0-19745 GCA_036820725.1 Nitrospiraceae bacterium | reverse complement strand
CACCCAGCTTGAGGGCCGCAAATACTATCGTCGTGGATTCATGAGGCGAAGCGAAATAGGACAGAAATTTTTCCCCTTCTCGTGCCGAGAACTTGTCCGCAACCTTCACAATCAGCAATCGACGCGGAGCAAATACAGGGATCTCCATCGCACAATTCAACACCTCTTCCGCGTCGTTCTCGTCACCATAGAACAGATCGCAGTTGAACCCCGTCTCCGCATCCTTGCCGAAGACAGCGTTGGTGACCGCCCCCACTGCGTGATCTCTCAGATAGTCCTCTTCCCCGACCACCAAGTACAGCGGGGCCACCGGACGGTTTTTGAGGACGGAAGAAATCTCTAAGCTTTTCACAGAAGAACTCATGGACGTCTCATCACTATCAGGATGTTGAAAAAGTCCGCCAGCTTTGTTCTCGCGGCGCTCAGAGGCTCAGCGTACCGAAGGGAGTACGCTTCGCCTCTTCGCTTGCTGCGGCCTCGCTGGACGGCCATTTTGACCATCCTACGTGCGCTTTGCATCTTGTGTCCGACTCACACATCTCTCTGTTTTTCGGGCATCGCAATGGTTCTTCAACGACATGTTAGTTGGCCGGTGGGCGTTGGTCAATCGACGCAGCCCCGGTCGAATCTGATTTCAGACGTGCCGGTTTTCGCGCCATCGCGGCGTCCAGTTGCCCGCTTTCCAAATACACCGAGTACCGGGATGCCAGATCTCCCGCCGCATAGAGGCTCGCCTGCTCCAATGCACGATTTTGAAGCACGCGGTTGAATTGCAGGTCCTGAGTGACGAAGAACTCGGACGTTCCCTTGACGATCTGTGTCCAGATCACTTTTTTGGAGCGTATTTCCTCCACCTTGACCGTCAGGAGAAGTTCAATCCGGCTTTCAAACGTGGTGGTTTGGTCAAAGCTGAGCGTAGGCATCATGATCCCGAGCACCTGTCCGGTCAGCAATAAGTCGGCCGGTTCGGATTCTCCTACGACCTGAGTGCCGGTTCCAGAGAATTCCCGCCGCATGTAGTTCGTGAGCTTGATCTCGAGATTGGCTTCGAGCGTCCTGTTTTCAAATGTTCGTACGACCATGCGAAGCGGGGGACCCGGCCTGGCGGTTGTGGCGTCCGTTCCTCCGACGGTCGGCCCGGCTCCCTGTACCCGGAACTGGTACCCGCAGCCGGCGATATTCATCGCCACCAGGCAAAAGGTAAAAGGTAAAATTAAAAAATAGGTTGCGTGGCCGGCACTTTTTACTTCTTTGTTCTTACTTTTTCCTTGGTGCACGGCGTCACACGACAAAATTGATCAGTTTTTTCTCGACGTAGATGACCTTTTTCGGCGGCTTGCCTTGCACCCACTCCCGCACCTGCTCCCCGGCCAGCGCTTCGATCTGTTCCCTGGAAGCAGTCACCTCAAGGTCGATCTTTCCGCGGAGTTTGCCGTTCACCTGGATGGGGATGGTCATGCGATCGCTGACGACGATGGCCGGATCGAACGACGGCCATGGCTGATGCGCGACACTAGGAGTATGGCCCAGCCGTTCCCATAGTTCCTCACTGAGGTGCGGTGCGAACGGTGATAACAGCAAGACAAACGGTTCAAGAATGACTCGGGGCCGGCACTCGAGCTTCGTCATCTCATTGGTGAAGATCATCATCTGCGAGATAGCGGTATTGAAGCGCAGTTCTTCTACGTCTTCGGTGACTTTTTTGATCGTCTGATGCAGCAATCGACGCTGCTCGAGGCCGGGTTCATCGGTAGTGACCGCGTGGCTGAGGGTTCCATCCTCACCCACCATCACACGCCAGACGCGATCGAGAAATCTGGTGATGCCCTCCACGCCTCTGGTACTCCACGGCTTCATCGCCTCCAGCGGTCCCATGAACATCTCGTAGAGTCGCACCGCGTCCGCGCCGAATGTATCCATCATCTCATCCGGATTCACGACGTTTCCACGGGACTTGGACATCTTCTGGTTATCCTCACCCAGCACAATGCCCTGGTGGACCAGTTTCTTGAATGGTTCGGGCGTACTGACCACTCCCACGTCGTACAACACTTTGTGCCAAAACCGGGCATAGAGCAGATGCAGCACGGCGTGCTCACTGCCGCCGATGTACAGATCGACCGGCATCCAATAGCGTTCCTTTTCAGGGTCAACCAATTGTCCGCTATTCTTCGGATCGATAAAGCGCAAATAATACCAACACGATCCGGCCCACTGGGGCATGGTGTTCGTTTCCCGCCGGGCCGGTTTGCCGCTCGCAGGATCGATTGTGCTGAGCCAGTCGGTCAGATTCGCAAGCGGACTCTCACCTGTCCCGGACGGCTTGAAATTATGTGTCTCAGGCAATTGGAGCGGGAGTTGTTCCTCAGGGATCGGACGCGGTTCGCCATCGACCCAGAGGATCGGAAACGGCTCTCCCCAGTAACGCTGGCGCGCGAAGAGCCAGTCGCGTAGTTTGTAGTTCACGGCTTTTGTCCCCTGGTGACGGGACTCGAGCCATGCGGTCATTTTGGAAATGGCATCGGCAGGAACCAAGCCGTCTATGGAAAAAGACCCGTCCGGTGTCGTCGAATTGATGACCGTTCCCCGAGCTGTTTCCGTGAACGCCGCGCGCGCGATGTCCCCGCCCGAAATCACCTCTCGCATCGGTAATTGATACTGCCGGGCAAATTCCCAATCGCGCTGATCGTGCGCCGGAACCGCCATGATGACGCCGGTGCCATAACTCATCAGGACATAGTCTGCAATCCAGATGGGGAGACGTTCGCCGTTCACCGGGTTGATCGTGTAGCCTCCCGTAAATACCCCTGTTTTTTCCTTGTCTAATTCCTGACGTTGGAGATCGCTTTTCCTGGCCGTGGCCGCACGATAGGACTCGACCTTCTCCCGTTGCTCCAGCGATGTGACGAGAGGTATCAAAGGATGCTCGGGAGCCAGGACCATATAGGTGGCTCCAAACAGCGTGTCGGGCCTCGTGGTAAAAATTCGCACGGTACCGTTCAGTCCGGCCAGCTGGAATCCGACTTCCGCGCCGATCGACCGGCCGATCCAATTTTTTTGCATCTCCAGCGTACTGGCCGGCCATTCGACGAGCGTGAGATCCTCCAACAACCGGTCCGCGTAAGCGGTAATTTTCAGGACCCACTGCCGCATCGGCTTCCGTACGACTTCGAACCCACCCACTTCACTACGTCCATCGACGATTTCTTCATTGGCCAGCACGGTTCCCAAGGCCGGACACCAATTCACCGGAACCTCGGCGACATAGGCCAATCCTCGCTCGAACAGTTTGAGGAAAATCCACTGGGTCCAGCGGTAATAGCCGGGGTCGGTCGTGCTCAGTTCTCTCTCCCAGTCGTACGACAGCCCGGCTCGCTTCATCTGACGCTTGAAGGTCGCGATGTTTTGGGTCGTCGTGATGGCGGGATGGACGCCTGTCTTCACGGCATATTGCTCGGCCGGCAGACCGAACGCATCCCAACCCATGGGATGCAGCACGTTGAAACCTCGCATCCGTTTGTATCGGGTTACGATATCGGTCGCGGTGTACCCTTCCAGATGGCCGACATGCAGGCCTGATCCCGAGGGATAGGGAAACATGTCCAGGCAGTAGAATTTGGGTCTGCCTGGCTCGTCACTGGCGTGAAAGCTCTTATGCGCCTCCCAATAGGCCTGCCACTTGGGCTCAATCGAGTGATGATCGTAGGTGTTGCTCATGATCGAATGGCGGGGACGACCACTGGACCGCACCAGCTCAAAAGATCACGGACTGTAGCATAGAGTACGAGGTTGAGGGTAGGGCGAAGATGCAGCCGACCATGCAGATCGGCCGCTGTTCAGCGGGGCATCAAGAGCGATTTAGAAATGGTAGCCCCGAACACGAGATGGTGTGCTTGATACGTTCCCTTAAAGCCAAGCGCCGATGATGTCTCATCAAAGTCAAGACGCGTATAGTGCCGAACCACTTGGTCGACTCGAAATAATGCCCGACCTTTGCTCCATACATGACGGAATCTTTGAGTTTGAGATCGGATGATGTGAGCCCCGATGCAACTCCGGTAAAATCGATGTCGCTCAGGCTCTGCGGCAATGTCACACCGGCTTGTCCTGCCACATAGGTTTCTGCGAAAGCCGTGGCTCCGATCATCGTAAACAGAGCCAGGATGACAGCAAGACGGACAGATCGTTGAGCAAACGTATAACTCCAAGTCATTATTTATCCTTTCGTGACGCCCTCATGGAATAGATGGCGAAGTGTTGAAGTCTCCATGATACCCAGGGCACAGATTTCGTCATTCCTTATTCACTTTTCTGAAGCCTCCACCCCAAAGAATTGTGGCTTGAGCCGATCGGCACCAGTATTCCTCCCAATATAATCACCTTCTCGAATTTCTAGCGTGAGAACTTGCTCGCAAATATTGTCCTGCTGATTCCGATTCTAATCAGAAGGCAGGTATGCTGTAGATCGTATCGTCCTCTGCGCCATACAGTGGAGTGCCACCTGGCAGGAGGCAGGATTCAATGGGTCTCTACACGAACTTCATTTTCCCGCATCTCATGGATTGGCTACTGCGTGGAGAGCGTATCCGTCAGGAACGACTATGTGGTCAGCACGTTCACGCTCTGCTCGGTCTCCGATCCGATCGCGTCGTTGCGGGAATGTCGCCGCGTCTTATCAACCGGCGGTAGTCTGGTATTTCTTGAACACGGGAGGAGTGAAAATTCCCGTATCGCAAAGTGGCAGGATCGACTCAACGCGATTCAGAATGTTTTGGCCTACGGCTGCAACGTGAATCGCCCTATTGCCGCGATAATCCAGCAAGCGGGATTTCGATGCGGTGTCCTGGAGAGGTTTGTGTTACCGGATGTCCCCAGGATAGGAGGTGAAATGTATCGAGGCACTGCCATGCCCTCGTGATGGGATGCCGGTCACTGATACCCCGGAAGCAAGGCCTGGGTTCGACGCGCGGGGTCCCACCATCACGGCCCGGACTCATCGGGAAGCGCGCCATTGAGCAACACCGCCAAGGTTTCGATCGAAGAAAAGCGTCGAGACGGCTCCGGGGGACGCTGAGAACTGGACTTTGAGCGATGGAAGAGATAGCCGATCCCGAATTGCTGCGCGGCGGCCAGACAGCTTTCGTCGTCATCAATATATAAGGATCGTTTCGGCTCGAAGCCGACCAGTCGCTGGCACGTCGGCCAATACTCCGGACGCATTTTCAAAAATCCAACATCGAATGCGTTGACGATTCGATCGACATACCGGTCGAGGCCGGTCTTTGCGGCTTTCACCGACACCCCGGCCTGATGGGCGTTTGTCAGGATGGTGATCCGTTTACCGAGGGTGCGAAGATGGACTAGAAACTCCCGAGCATCGGGCAGAAAATCAATCAGGTCGGCGAGATCCCGATGCATGGCCACCACATCCATGCCGACTCGCCGGCTCCAGTAATCCAGATCCGTCCATTGCAGGTCACCCTCGACGGAACGATACATCGCCATCAAACGGTCGCGAGCCTCTTGATACGCGAGGTTTTGTTGGGCCGCGTAGCGACGCGGAAGCTCTTCTTCGAAGAAGACATTATCGAAGTGCCTGTCAAGCAATGTCCCATCCATATCGAGAAGAACATCATCGACCTGAGTCCAGGCAAACCCAGTGAAGGCAATCGGCGAGGAATGGCGGTCCATACACGCAGTATAGCAGCATACCCCCGGGCGTTGTCTTTCTGGAAATTCCTATGATACGGTCCGGAGCGTACCCTTCACATGCCACGCACAAAAAAATCCATTTCTCCTATCCCCACTCTGTCCGAATCGGCAGAGATGCTGACGGTCGCGATCATCGGCCGCCCAAATGTCGGCAAGTCGACCCTGTTCAACCGCATCCTCGGAACGCGAGTCGCCATCGTGGACGATGTGCCGGGCGTGACGAGAGACCGGAACTATGCCGATGCCTCATACCGCGGGCGGCGGTTTCGCCTTGTCGATACCGGCGGCCTGGACCCTACGGCCTCCGCAGGCATGCTGGCGCTCATCCGACAACAAGCACAGATCGCAATCGCAGAGGCCGATGTGCTCCTCCTGCTTCTCGATGGTCGTACCGGACTGACACCCGCAGATGAGGAAGTGGTGCGCACACTGCGAGGCACCACCAAGCCCGTTCTGTATACCATCAATAAAATCGATACACCGAACGTGGAACCGCTCATCGCCGATTTTTACAGGCTGGGGCAAGGGGAACTCTATCCCATCTCCGCGGAGCATGGTTTGGGAGTAGCGGAACTTCTGGATGCCATTTTCCTCTTATTACCGGATACCTCCGAGGAGGATCGACCTTCCACCATGCCGAAGGTCGCGATCGTCGGACGGCCGAATGTGGGGAAATCGACCTTGATCAACACCGTGCTCGGCCAACCGCGTGTCGTGGTCAGTGAGGTCCCTGGAACCACCCGGGATTCCATTGACTCGATCGCCGCCTATCAAGGACGTAACTATCTCTTCACCGACACGGCCGGTATTCGCCGACGCGGGAAGGTCGAACGAGGGATTGAGGGCCACAGTGTGGCGCGCGCGCTGCGGGCAATCGGCCGGTCCGACGTCGCCGTGTTGCTTCTCGACGCGGAGGAAAATGTCACAGAACAGGATACGAAGATCGCCGGCCTCGTTCTGCGCCAAGGCCGTGCCTGCATCCTCGTCGTCAATAAGTGGGACCTGAGGGAAGGGGACATTGAGGCCAGAGAGGCTTACAAAAAGGATCTCCAGCGACGATTTCCCTTTCTCGCCTGGGCACCGGTTCTGTTTACGTCGGCGCTCAAGCCGGATTGCCTGCGAGGACTCTTTGCGCTCATCGATCAGGTGATGGCCGCCTTCGTCAAACGCATTCCGACCGGGCCGCTGAACAATCTCCTGCAAATCATCCTGGCTGACCATCCGCTTCCCTCCAAAAAAGGGAAACCGACAAAGACGGTCAAATCGGCTTTCATGACTCAAGTCACGACAAGACCGCCGGTGTTCGTCTTGTTCGTGGGCCACCCCGAAAATATCACCCCGGCTTACACCAAGTATTTGGAGAATCGCCTCCGGGAAGAATATCGCTTTTCCGGGACGCCGATCCGACTGATGATCCGACGCAAGTAATTCCTGGCCCCGCACATGAGAGACGTGTCTGACACGGTCCGATGCATCTTTTTCATTCCCAGGCCCCGTGAGCCCCGATCGGTTCAGATATCACCATCTCGCATGCTCATCAACTTCCAATCCATCGCCCCATCGTGTGAGTCCTGACGGGCTGACACTCACTAGGCATCATATACACTCGAAGTGCTTTTGCTTGACTCATCCAGATGATCATGTTATTCGCAAGAGAGGTCGTGATCCTCATAATCCCGCTTCGATTTCACCATACCCAGTACGAGAGAATGACGAGACCTCTCAGACAGCCAGCGCGCTTCGTTCATTGCCGCCGCATAATCCTGATCACAGCGTCTCTCTTAGGCTTCGGACTCTCTTCTGCGGCGTGGGGAGAACCGCTTCCGGCCGCGGATGCGGTTACGACCCCGGTAGAATCCACCCCCCAAGAACAGGTCGCCCCGGAAACTGCGCCGCAACCGGTGTCCCCTTCGATTCGGGTCAGCGGCTCGGTCTGGAGGTCCAAACCGGGGATCGTGTTTCTGCAAACACCGATCGGAACGCTGTCGCTGAGTTCCAAGACTTCCCTTCGGGATATCAAGGGTTCTCATAAAATTACGCTATCGGTAAATGGACCCAGCACTGCGGTCGATATTCGCGACCGTGGCACCGGCTCTCTTGTTCACCGATACCTCACCGGGATTCCGCAATATGTCTCTCCGGAAAAGCGGGACGTGCGGTTCTGGACTCCGGAAGGTGAAAACACATTTGCCGTCGGATCATTCGGGAGCAGAATCGCTGCCGCCCAGCAGGCAGTGACCGTCGAAGTGGATGAAGCAGGAACGATCAAGGGTGTTCATGACCTGCAATTCGACCTGCAAGTCAATCAAGCGCCGAGGAATTCTTCTCACACCCACGTGCGACTCAGCGGGACTGTGTCCAAGCTCAAGTCGGCGTACGTCTTTCTCAAGACGCCACTGGGCGTGGTGACCGTCAGTTCAAAGACCGGCGTGAGGAAGGCCAAGGTCGGACAAGATATGACGGTGTGGGTACATGACGACAACGTCGCGATCGATCTCTATCAGGCAGATACGACGATCCCTCTGCACAGATTTCTGACGGGCCGGTTGGTCTATGCGACGCCTGAAAAAACAGCCGTGACTCTCTGGACCCCGGAGGGAGATAAGACGTTTCCTACCGATCATCGCGGAAAAGGGTCGCTGTCTTCTCTGAAAGAGGGTTCGCCTATTACGGTCGAGTTGGACCAGCAGGGAGCCGTCGTGGATATTCGCCGTCTCAATTAGCTGGCCGCACACTCCAAATCTATATTCTTCTCAAAGTCCTTCTCACCGTGCCTGTGGATTGCTTGACAGGTTCTTCCACACCCTCGTAGACTCCCTGACCCGCATGTCTACTCGCCGACCAGGCAGGGAAGTCCGGCTATCCACTTCCACGTCAACAGATCCCTTGGATTTCGATCGGGTATATCGCGAATATGTCGACCTCATCTATCGGTTCGCCCATAGATTGTGTGGCGAAAGCGAGGGGGCCAAGGATATTGTGCAGGAGACCTTTCTTAACGCATACAAAGGGCTCAAGGACTTCCGGGGCGAAGCCCAACTCTCCACCTGGCTCTATACCATTGCTTCGCATGCCTGCATGCGCATGCGTCGTAAACGAAAAGGGGAACCGGACCGGGAGTTGTCACTTGAGGAGTTTATTCCGACTTCCGACGGCGAGTTCAAACTCCAAATTCCAATCGATGGCCTCAGCCCGGAGGAAGCCCTTCAAAATAAGGAATTGCGCCGCATTCTCAATCAGGCCATCGAGACATTGCCGCCACAGTACCGGATGGTCCTGGTTCTCAGGGATATGGAAGGCCTCAGCGCCAAAGAGGTCGGATCCATAATGCACTTGAATGAACGGGCCGTAAAATCTCGCCTTCACCGCGCGCGTTTGTTCGTCAGGAAGGAATTGAGCAATAAAGGACTGGCAGAAACATCTCCGAAGAAATCCAACACGAGGCAAACGTAATTTGATATAGTTTGACGGAAGGTATTTCATGGCGTCGAAAGTACTCACTCAACCCGGAACCCGCAAACCTACGCATCCAGGTCACGGCAAGCGCCACTGTCTCAAGATTTTGCAGAAGCTCTCGCTGTATCTCGATGACGAACTCTCCGGGGAAGTGTGCACGGAAATCCGGGCCCATCTTGGAGCCTGTCCCAATTGCGAAATCTTTCTGGACTCTCTGCGTCAGACCATTACCCTCTGCCGACACTGTCAGCCCCATATCCTCTCATCCAGCGACCGCGCCATCCTCCGACGCCAGATCCTGAAATCCGTAGCTTCCGCCTGATTGCGACGCGATAACTACCCCCATCGGTCCGCCGGCTCGTACGGAGACACACAAGCAGGACATCATTCCCCTTCCGAGAGCGACGTTGTTTTCAATATTCTTAGGCTTGGCATGCTGTCCAACTGATCTGGCACGTCCTCCTCCCCGCATCCGGAAGGATTCGCGATACCGAGGCTTTTTTCAGCATCAATTTCGTCGGCATCAAGCGGCGGCTTGTCGATAGTTTCTCCTCTTTCCCCGCGGCGGAAGGCCGTGGTACAGTGAAATTTCCCTTACATGGAGGCTATCGTTTATGAATGGTGTTCCTCTACGAACTTCTTCATGGTCGCCGTTTTGGATCGGCGCTCAGACATTGGTCTTGTGTCTGCTCTTGTCTCATCAGGGATTCGCGGCGCCCACCGGGAAGACCCACCAGAAGGCGAGGCCGGGCGCAGCCTCTCCCGCCGTCGCGACTGCACTCCAGTATGCCCAGGCCCTGGCCGGCGGCGATCGCATGACTGTCGCCAAGTTGGATTTTTCCTGCCAATACCCCATCGTGGCTGCTGCGGCCTCGGGACTGAAAAACGCCCCGTCCAAGAGCGAGCCTTCCTACGAATCATGTCTGCAGAACCTGTCAGCCGCTCATGCGTCCGCGCTCACTCGCGACGACGTGGGAATGGACGTGGTGTGGCCGAGCAATGGCCCATTGGTATTTTATCGGGATCATCTGGACCAGTACCCTGCATCAGTATTCGTCATGGACGCACTGGGCCTTTCGCCTCCGGGGAGTGGGCTGCATCTCGATCCGGCAGGAAGCAAATCCATTCCTTCCGTGTCCTTTCGCCTGCGCCCGGACGGGCGGGTGGTCGCCGCACCGGCGACACTTGTCAAACTTGTGGTGACCTATCAAGACCCGCTGACCGCACCTCTCACCTATGCCGCAGGATCGTACCAATTTACGAGCACGACGAAACGCCCCCAGCGCGTGTTAAAAGCGGTGACGCTGCAGTGGGTCGTGCTGACAGGCCTCAAACGTTACGGGTTTCCGATGGATCAAGCCGTTGTGAATTTGCCGGTCAGAAAGATGTCGGAGGGTGAACAGTTTCAGGAAGCGATTCCCTTCCTCACAGAACAAAGCCAAGTCGTACCGAATTCACTCGTGTGGTGGGGTCCGGCAGATGTGCCCGGCCTGTTGGTCGCGGCCGCAGCCCGGGCCGCGAGTTTCCCTGAACTCAAGGATCGGATCGCCCTCTTGAACAGAGTGCTGTTAGTCGATCCCAATCAGCCTGACGCGTTGACCGTACTCTCGCGGGATCTCTACGGAGTTATTCTCAAGCAGGGAGCTGCTGCACACAACGTGCAGATCAAGGATCCTGCGCTCGCCCTTGCCATCAATGAACTGTATTGGAATACCTATGCGCAAACCACGCGGACTGAGTTGTCCCTCGGCATGGCGATGGGAGGATTTGCGCAGCCGACGGCGGCGGATTATTTGTATCGCATGATTCCGGCGATGGAAAGATTGGCGAAGGTAAGGCCGGAACAACTCGATAACCGGACTCACTTGGGCACAGCGTACCGGTGGAACAACGATCAGCAGGCCGCAATCGCAACCCACGAGGCGCTGGTCAAGGATATTCCCAAAGAACGGGTGGCGGCACGGGCTCAGGCACTGATCGAACTGGCCTGGTCACGCATCAGCCAAGTTGCTTGGAATCGGCGGATGGAAGATCCCGAAATTCAGAAAGCCTATGACGATGCCCAGGAAGCCTATAGAACGGCAGACCTTCCGGTTGATAAGTTCATGGCCGCTTACACCATGGCTTACAGCATGCTGTACATGCCCAATCGCGATAATAAAGGCATGCTGGAACATCTCACCGAAGCCAAGCAGGCGTACGATCAGATTCCCAATGCCAGCCCGGCAGGATGGAACTATGTGCTGGCGGCAGAGCAGCTGAAAGCTGTGTTGGACGCTGATCCGGCCTTTAAGCCGCTTCTGGCTGCCTCATCATAACGGATACACCGCAAAAAAATGACGTCTTGATAGCCGAGGCTGAAGTCCGGTATCACTTCGATACCGATTCACAATGCCTGGCTACTTTTTTTTCCATGCATGACACGATGTGGGAAATCTGTTACATGGAGGGATCCATCGAAGCGCCCCGTAGTTGTCCCGCGAGACGATGTTTCATCCTGTTGCTCCTCTTATCCTATCTGTCCGGTTGCTCGATATTTGGACGTTCCACACAACCATTCAGCGTCAGTTCGGATCCTCCGGGCGCGAATGTTTCAATCAAGGGGACGGCAATCGGCACGACCCCGTTACACCATGAGGTACCGAGGCGGGGCGACCTGATGGTGGAAGTACAGAAAACGGGTTACAAGACACAATATCGATCGACATCGCAAAAACTGAGTTCGCTCGGGATTATCGATGTGGTCGGCGGGGCCTTTATTCTCCTGCCTCTTTTCGGGCTCCTGGCTTCCGGAGCCTGGGAACAGGATCCATCAGCGTTAGGGATCAGTCTGGAGCGCGACCAATCGCCCCCTGCTCCATAGTCTTTCATTGCTCAAGCAGATGCCGTATGTTCGCCGGACGTTCCGCCAAGTCCCTCATCCCTGTTGCTGGTTGAGACCACTCGTCAGTATTTACTCGAAAGAACCGAAGCGGCGGAAATCCACCTTGATCAGGGATGACGCATCCTCGGATAATGACGAAAGTTACAATGAGCATCACACCACAATTCCCAACCGAGCAGACTGAGGACGGTGAATTCAACCGGCAAACGGACGCGTTCCGTGCAGGGATCACAGCCGACGGATCTTCCGGCTACCCGGCCGCCAGCGACCGGTATCATTTGTATGTGTCGTGGGCTTGTCCTTGGGCACACCGCACGATCATCGTCCGGAAGCTCAAAAGCCTCGAGCAGGTGGTCGGCCTCACTGCCGTCGATCCCGTACGTGGCGAACGAGGATGGGCTTTTCGGGATGGCCCCGGTCATTCCCGGGACCCCGTGAACGGTTTTCATTTTCTCAGCGAAGCGTACCGGGCGAGTGATCCGCGGTATAGCGGTCGGGTCACCGTGCCTGTGCTGTGGGATACGGTCACGGGTCGGATCGTCAGCAATTCCGACGACGACATCATACGAATGTTCAACAGCGAGTTCGCTCAATTTGCTTCAGCGGGCATAGATCTCTATCCGGACAACCTTCGTGACGAGATTAACCACTTGAATGAGATGATTTATGAGGACGTCAATAATGGAGTGTATCGCGCCGGCTTCGCGACCACGCAGCGTGCCTATGAGCAGGCCGTGCGTCGTCTATTCAGCACGCTCGATAGGCTGGAGAACCGCCTGTCGGGACAACGGTACCTGTTTGGAAACCAGATGGTGGAAACGGACGTCCGGTTGTTTGTGACACTCATTCGTTTCGACGCAGTCTATCACGGTCATTTCAAGTGCAATCTCCGTCGCATCGTGGACTACCCCAACCTCTTCGGCTACATGAAGGATGTGTATCAGTCCAAGGGCATTGCTGACACGGTCGATTTCGATCATATCAAGCGGCATTACTACATGACGCATCATGAAATCAATCCGACTCGCATCGTGCCGTTAGGGCCGGATCAGGATCTCCGCTCTCCTCACCATCGCGAACGAATCGGGTACGGTTCATCCACGACATAGGAGTGCCCCACGATCCAGCATTGTTGATTATGACCGTACTTGCGCGGGCACATTGAGTTTAGGCAGCGAGACCCAAGAGTCCGCCTCGGCGGCGTGCATGGTCGTTTTGCTCTGAGGACGGCAGCAACAGAGGCCACATTATTCATGATGGTTCGTCGAGAAAATGCGCAGTCGCGTCGCGAAGTCGAGCGCCATCCGATAAATTTCCGGGCGAGAGTAGGACGCCTTAGCCGGCCGGCAGCTTTGGGGCCGTTTGTTTATCGCGATTGCAGCAGGAGCGCTCATGAATAATGCGCGCTGGACAAGTGACAGATAAAGAAACCCTTGGGTTGATCAGACATCACGGACATGGTAAGGCATGAATAAGTATCGTCCTCGCCGGGCGAGCTAGGCGTGGACGGCCTCATCATTTCTCGATGCGCTGGATCGCGCGATCGGCCTTCCCGCCCTATCAACGCAGTTATTGGAGTCACATGATTGCCCATGGGCACTATCGCCATTCGGGTAGAACATCTTGGTAAACGGTATCGCATCGGCACCGCGGGGCGTCACGATACCCTTCGTGATCATCTCATCCATGCGTTCGGTTCATTGGTGAACCGTCAACAACGACATGCAGGTGCCTGGACGAGGACGTTTTGGGCACTCAACGAGGTGTTCGCGTCAGCTCTCTGCTCGAGGTTGGAACCGGGTTCCATCCCGAATAACTCTTCCTCACCTGGGCGCACAGGCGTTGTCTGGACAATCACTTCCAAATGACGAGGCGGACCAATACACAAGTCATGCGTACGCCGATCGTATTGTGTCTTAACAGACCGGACACGACCGCCCGAGTGTTTTCGGAGATTGCGAAAGTCAAGCCGCAGCATCTGTACGTCGTCGCCGACGGACCTCGTCCAGACCGTCCCGATGATGTTGCGGACTGTGCCAAGGCTCGAGCCATCATCGATCGCATCGACTGGGATTGTCAGGTCCACAGGAACTTCTCCGACAGTAATTTGGGCTGCACTCAACGTATGGCCACGGGGATCGGGTGGGCCTTCTCGCACGTGGAAGAAGCCATCATCCTCGAAGACGATTGTCTGCCCGATCCGACATTTTTCCAGTTTTGAGCGGAACTGCTCGAGCGATACCGGGATAACCCGCGTGTCATGCAGATTGCCGGATTCAACGTTCAGCTATTACTTTTCCAAATTTGCAACGAATTGGGGATGGGCCACATGGAGAAGAGCCTGGCAGCATTATGACGTTGGAGTGGCTGCATGGCCGTCTGTGCGGAACACGACCTGGTTGCTCGACATTGTGGCGGACCGACGGGTGGCCGCTTCCTGGGCGCACATGTTGGATCTCGCGCATTCCCATGCGCTGGGAACCTGGGACTACCAATGGCTGTTCGCATGCTGGCAACAACAGGGATGGTCCATTCAGCCGAGCGTATCCATGATCACGAACATCGGGTTTGGTGAAGACGCCACTCACACCACTTCGTCATGCCATGACCCCCGAGCCGACGTGAAGCACGCAGAGATGCTCTTTCCTCTGCAACATCCCGCCCCTCTTATGCAGAATCGGAAAGCAGATAGAGTCTATCTCCGACAGGTGGTTCTGCCGTCAGTTTCCGACCCGAGCCTGGGAATATGGCTTCAGAAGAAATGGTGGGACTTTACGAATGCTCACCCTTCCCTGAAAAGTTGGCACACGTTTTGGCAAAGAATTGTCCAGAAAAGTCTCGCCCTATTTGGACAACGCAAGCGCCGCACGTTTTCTTAATCCCCTACACAGCCGCCGTGTTTTCTGACGGCCACAAGACATTCCTTGGTGAAAGTGCATCTGCGCCCAGGTTGGGTGAGAGTGAGATTCTGACTTGTCGCCTTGTCCGACAAGTCAAACAGTTGAGCCAGGGATGCACCTAGTTCACGGCGAGGACTGAAGTGGGCTATGGTGTTGAGTCCACCCAAAAACGCGCATGAAGGAGATGGGCGCATATGCCCAACGTGGCACCTTTACCTTTACTTCCGCCTGCCTATAGACAGGTAAAACTTGCGGAACACGCCTCTGAACCACAACGCTCAATGAAGATTGTTCATCTCAGTACGTACGATGTGGCTGGCGGTGCAGGCCGCGCGGCCTATCGTCTCCATACCGGTTTGCGTCAGGCAGGAATCCATTCCTCAATGTTTGTGCGAGAAGCTCGCACGAAAGATGATTCGGTCATTACATTCGAGCCGACACAGAAATTCTGGGGTCGTGTGGAACGGCGCTTCAGGCGAGCGGGAATACGACGGAAACTCAGTCCATCCGTCAGTGCCGAGAACAGACAATTCGAACCGTTCCGCAGTGATCGTTCGGAATATGGCGGCGACGTGATCTCTCAACTCCCCGAGTGCGATGTGATCAATGTGCATTGGATCGTGGACTTTGTCGATTACCCTTCATTCTTCGGGGCCATTCCCAAGGGTAAGCGTATCGTCTGGACGCTTCACGATATGAACGCCTTTACCGGCGGCTGTCATTATGACCTGGGGTGCGGTCGATATCTCAGCCGGTGCAGCCAATGCCCACAATTACAATCCGAAGAAACCCATGATCTTTCGACCATGATCTGGGATCGGAAGAAGGCGCTCTTTAACCGGATCAAGCCCGATCAAATTCATATTGCGACACCCAGCTCGTGGTTGGCAGACGAAGTGAAAAGAAGTCCCGTCTTGAGCCGGTTCCCCGTATCCGTCATTCCCTACGGCGTCGACCTTGAGGATTTTGCGCCGCGCAATCAACAGAGCGCCCGCGACGTATTCGGCATTCCGCAGAAATCTAAGGTCGTGTTCTTCGTCGCAGACGGTCTTCCCCTCTATCGCAAAGGATTGGGGACACTTGGCGAAGCGCTCGATCGCGTGGCCCATCGGGTGCCCAATCTCTTTCTCATTTGCGTCGGTCACACCGACCCGCCTCCCGGTCTCCGGGTACCCTGGATCCATCTTGGCTTTGTGAACAATGACCGCCTCCTGTCCAATATTTACAGCGCCGCGGATGTATTTGTGATCCCGTCGTTGCAGGACAACCTCCCGAACACCGTGCTGGAATCGATGGCCTGCGGCACCCCCGTTGTCGGCTTCGAGGTCGGCGGTATTCCCGACATGGTCCAGCATGGAAAAACGGGCTTGTTGGCACGATCGCATGATGCACACGCGCTCGAAAACGCCATCGTCGAGCTGTTGAAGAACTCCGAGCGACGATCCCTTCTCAGCGCCAATTGCCGCCGCGTCGCCGTTCATCGCTATTCGCTCGCGCGGCAAGCCATCCGCTATTACCAACTCTACAAACAGTTGCTAAAAAGATCTGCCTAGCCCACGGCTATTCGAGCGTCATTCGTCACACGTCGGTTGTCAACCGACGACGATCTCTGGACTCTTCTTCACGTATAAAGGTTGACGGCTGACGTATGCCGGTTGACACCACTTCACAGATTGTTTCCCGGCTCTCATTCGGCCTGTGTACCTCTGCCTATCATCGGCGTGAACCCCGAAGCCTTTGTGATCAAAGCTCCCCCCTGGCTTGTCATTTGCACGTGCGGCCGCCCACAATGGACCAAATATAGGAGAGGTCAGGCCATGCTCAAAACATACGGCTATGCGGCGCGGTCATCACGGGCATCCTTGAAGCCATTCACGTTTTTTCGCCGGGACATCGGCACCCACGATGTGCTCATTACCATTCACTATTGCGGCATTTGCCATTCCGATCTGCATCAGGCTCGGGATGAATGGGGCGGCGCCATGTTTCCGATGGTTCCCGGTCACGAGATCGTCGGCACTGTTGCGCAAGTGGGGCGAGCCGTCAGAAGGTTTCGCACCGGCGAGACAGTCGGAGTCGGCTGCTTTGTTGATACCTGCCGGACCTGCGGATCGTGCCGCAAAGGGTTGGAACAGTATTGCGAGGGGCACATCGCTTTTACCTATAACGGTACGGAGAAGGATGGCCGTACTCCCACCTTTGGCGGTTATTCGAATCAGATCGTCGTTGACCAGAAGTACGTGCTGCATATCCCCGCCGGGATCCCTTCTGAACGTGCGGCGCCATTACTGTGCGCCGGCATCACGACCTACTCGCCGCTTCGACAGTGGCGTATCGGCCGGCAGGACAGGCTCGGCGTGGTGGGGCTCGGCGGGCTCGGCCATATGGCGGTCAAGATCGGTGCCGCACTGGGGGCGGAAGTGACGGTCTTCAGCAGGATGGGTCGAAAGAAAAAGGACGCGAAACGCTTAGGCGCCTCCGGTTTCGCGGTGACATCGGTCAAGAACACCTTCACAAAGCTCACCCGGCACTTCGACGCCATCATTGACACGGTGTCGGCGACTCATGATTACGACGCGTATCTGGAACTGCTCAACACCGACGGGACGTACATCCTGGTAGGCGCGCCCGGCAAACCGCTGTCCCTCCGCGCGTTTTCCTTGTTGGCGAGACGACGACGCCTTGTCGGCTCTCAAATCGGCGGCATCAAGGAAACGCAGGAGATGCTCAACTTTTGCGCTACGCATCGATGCGCGGCGGACGTCGAAGTCATTCCCATCCAACAAGTCAACGACGCCTATGAACGCCTGCTGCGGGGAGACGTCCGGTATCGATTTGTCATCGATATGAGCAGCCTGAAGTAGTCAACTGCATCTCACGCGGTTCGCCCGATCAGTCCAGCCACAACTGAATCGACCTGGGAGGGACCGCGCTTGCGGACCGAGCCCTGTGGATACGCCTGCACTTTTGGAACGGGACTGGTGTCACCGCCCGTGACTCTAAACAGTTGATCGTACGCGACCCGTGATTGTTTCAGTCTGTCGTCGGCCGATTACGTTCTACGAACCTCCCCTGTCGTCAGATCCTGCTCAAGCATAGACGTTGCCCAGACCGTTCAGTCCGGATGGAGAATGCCGGGCATGCGCGATTAGACGGCCTGTTTCCAATACCAGCGGTCGTACCCTTTGCACCTTCCGCGGATCAGTTCATACTCCACAATTCCGGTTTTCCAATTCGATCCGCTCGTATGACGTGCAAAACTTACCGAACACTGGACAAGCGATGCCGTACGGGGCACACTTGGACAATCATCCACGGCGCCGGTTCACTTCGTGCTTTTCCAATTCTCTCAGTAAACTTTCGCTTGAGGATGCCGATAGAGTCATCAGGTGGAGGCATGGGCTTTGGCGCCCCTCCCCACTGAGAATCACAGAAGACCGGGCAGCGCTCGAGGGTAGCCGCAATAGACATCCTGCGGGTATTTTGATATGTTTCTGATCCCAATGGGGGCAATCGCTTTACCTCTTCTCTCCCGCCTGGGAAGAATCCTGAACACATGGCGTGTAGCGACCGGCACGGTCGTATCCTGCCTGGCGTTCGTACTCGCCCCGTCTTCCGGTGCGGCCTATTCATCCGGCGAACTCTACCGCCAGGCCAAAGCAGCCACCGTGCTCATTGTCGGCATAGACGACGACACCCAAGCATTGTCGTTCGGCAGCGGCGTCTTTATCTCGAAAGACGGGCTTGTCTTGACGAATGCCCATGTGATTAAGGATGCCACGCGGCTCTTCGTATACAGCCAAAACCAGCACGTCGATGTCGCGCCGGAGATCCTCGCGATCGAACCGGATTGGGACCTCGCCGCCTTGCGGTTAAAAATAGGATATCCCGTGCCCTATCTCCCGATTGTGAAGGAACCGGCTGAAGAAGGAACTCCGGCGATCGCCGTCGGCTACCCTCGTTTACCGGATGTCCTCCGCATGGGCTTGACGATTCATCCCACCGTCTTTCCGGTCACCGTGACCGGAGAAACCATGGGGCGCTCGCGGACCACGGGACAACCGATACCATTCGCACAGATCACGGGGTTCATGAACGCGGGCAGCAGCGGAGGACCGCTCGTGCTTTCCGAGACAGGCGAGATTGGCGGCCTGGTGGTCCACTCCGTCCCCTATCTGGAGCGCACCAAAAGCCCCCAGGGTGAGGTCATTGGAACCGTCATGTTGCGGGCTGGGCTGAGCTATTGTGTCCCGGCCGGCCTTTTACGGGCATGGCTGGAGAAGTCGCACCTCGCGTTCGGTGAGGGCCCAATGCCCGCGCCTATTCAGGCTAAACAAACCAAGGGCGCGCAGGCCGCCACATTCGCGGCGACCGCCCATCTGTTGCACGCCATGGCGGCCGTCCTGCATGGCGATGCGGATCTCTTGAGCCTTTCTGTTCACCATTATGAGTCCGCCCTGCACCTGGAGCCGGAACGTTCGGATGTCTTGCGTGATCTGGCACTCGCTCTGGTCGCCCGAAACCAATTGGACCGCGCCCGAGCGATTTACGAGAAAGCTTTGGTACTCGCACCGAACGACCCGGCACTCCTGACGGATGCCGCTGACCTGTGGCGTCGGATGCAGAAGGCCGACTCTGCGATCAGCTTGTATCGGGCAGCCCTACAACAGGATGCCTGTTTCGCCCGCGCTTCGCTCGGCTTAGGCATGGTGCTGAAGCAGCAAGGTCGTCTGGAGGAATCGGCCGAGTCGCTTGGACACCTTGCCCAATGCCCGCCCGCATCCTCGTTCGCG
>DAISKX010000006.1:0-20804 GCA_036820725.1 Nitrospiraceae bacterium | reverse complement strand
AGTTCCCATACCGAGATAGGCAATAGATCGCCAGCCTGCAACTGCGACTATCACCGTAGCAATGACCAGCCCTACCACTTTGGTTCCTTTCGATATCACAAGTCCCAATAAGAGCGGCCATAACACATAAAATTGTTGTTCCACCCCGAGGGACCATGCATGCGCTATCGCGGTGTTTGGGTGGCCATTAAATACATTGTAATAATTAACGAGGTAGAATAATCCCGAGAGCGTCAAAGACACATCCCACTGATATCCTCGCACGTGCTCCTCGATATAGACCAGGAATAGAAAGCCGTAATAAGCAGGCGCGATACGAAGCATTCGTCTTGCATAAAATTCTCCGACAGCAATGTGTCCTGTTCGATTGAACTCCTGTAAGAGAAGCCATGTAATGAGAAAGCCACTAAGCACAAAGAATGCATTAACCCCGAGGTCTCCGGGGACGGAAACGAACCCAAAGTGATATAGGATGACGGTGAATACAGCGATCGCTCGCAGGCCGTCCAAAGCCGGCAATCGCCTACGTGACAACATTTCGTTGAGCTGGACTTCAGCAGTCAAAACCAAATCCTTCCAAGATTTGGAGGAAAGTCGAGTATCTGCATGTGCCGAATTGCCACTCTTATCGGAATCGGAAGGTATCTTTCTGCCAAGACAGCAGTAAGCGTCGTAATTACTATTTTTCGATTATGGTTTCCCCCAAACTTTGCTTGCGGACCTCACTGAGTAAACCATCGCACGAGTCTCGTATGATTTGAAAACAGACGTGAAATTCTTCAATCGGACCGCTGAAAGGGTCTGTAATATCCTTATTTTTGGTACCGTTGAACTCGCTTAGCACGAAGGCCTTATTGCGCACTCTCGGACATAACTTCAACAAATTCGACAAGTGAGACAGTTCCATGACGAGAATCAGATCCGCCTTATCTACCATCTCACGGACAATCTGGGTCGTCTGATGGTTGTGCAGTGTCAGGCCATGATGCTGCGCTACCTTCCTGGCATGAGGATGTGCGAGTTTTCCCCCAGTGGTGTCCAACCCGGCCGATGACACGGTAATGCCACTATCAGGCAGCAGTCTCGAACGAAAGTACACTTCAGCGAGGGGGCTGCGACAAATATTACCTTTACATACAAAAAGGACATTCTCTATTTTTTTCAGTGATTGCAATGATCTCTTCGATCGACGCAATCCGTACCACTTGATTCTAAACCACGCACCTCTGCAACGGACATAAACCTCTCGAAGAAACGTTTGATATGACCTCAATAATTCACCGACCTGCGGGACCATTGCCGACCGGCTCATATCAGGCTTCCCATGTAACGTCTCCACTCCAGCAGGAGTGGTCCGAGGTCTTTCATACGTTCGATTTCATTGAAGGTGTGATGATTGAAGGATCGAGCAAAATCGACCAAGCATCTCCATTTCGTGGGATGCCTCGGAGGAAGATGCAACGTTTCATCAGACTTAAAAAGTCTCATGAGCAAATGATCGAGATCACCCAGAAGCCATCGGGACTTAACCCCGAAGCGATAGTTGTTCTCGGGTACACTCACGTGCTGGCCGTTGGCCATTTGCAAGAGCAACCATGGAAAGTCTATCCCTGCATCAATGGCCAATTGGAGAGATCCCCAAAAGCGCCCGTTCACTTCCATGAGAAGCGGCACCCGCGACGTCTGATCCTCTTTGAACTCAACCATGGCCACACCATGCCAGTTAGCCCGCTGCAGAAGGCGAAGTGCGGGATCGGTCAATACTTTATCCAGGGGAATGCTCTCGCGCAGAACACTGACCCCTCCTGACGGCGGTTTCTCCCGAAGGCGCCTGTGGGCAAACATTCCTAAGGGGACTCCCTGCTTCATCAACACAAAGAGTCCTTTCCCCTGCCCTACTACTCGGCGCTGTATGAGCGATGGTCCCTTTAGATACTGATGCCGGCGATACAGATCGACAAGATCATCAGAATTGTCTGCATATTGCACGCTGGTCTTCTGCCACCCATCCATGTGCTTCACGAGCGAGCAGCCGGGCTTCACGACCACCGGGAAAGACGCGATCTGGTCGAGGACATTATCGATCTTACCGTCGGGAACAAATATCGTTTCGGGAACAGGGATCCCCAAGGCCATGGCCTGCCGCATCAGACCATACTTGTCTGATATGGACTCAAAGATCTTATAGTCCGGCGTCGGCATGGCAGTATGTTTTTCGAATTCGGCCTTTTTGGGGCCGATGACGTGCATGGCGATGTCGGACATCGGAAACACCGCTTCCACTCGTTCACTACGCACGGTATCGAACAGACACTGCACATATGACGATGCACTCGTGTATGGCGAAGGATAGGCGAAAGACCGGGTACAATATTTCGAAGCAGCCGCAAGGGAACGGTCCGTTTCAGATCCGACAATGACCTCCACATGATGCTGCCCTAACGCGCGCACCACTGCCAGCGCCGCGCGCTCATCTCCGTCGGTAATAAGTACCCGATGAGCGGCTCTCATATTACTATCCTCTCTTGGAATTCATCGCGCGGAGCTCTCGATTCGAGTTGTCGACAGGATGGGAATTCATAGAAGCTATCTGCCTTGGTGGCAAAGACAAGAATAGCCCGCTACCTATCCCCCGAGCCGCCAAGTCAACCAGCGAACAAGCACATGGAGTACATGGGAACCGTAGACGTCATATCATTATGAATGCTGACTCTACGCAACTCAAACTTGTTGTCGGGCCGCCTTCCTTCCACTCCGGACCGAACCCCCGTGGCCGCCTGATATCCGCACTCTTGAACCAGAGTTTGTATGTCTGCATTGCTGTTTCCGTTTGGGTAACAAAACACCGGGACATAATTCTTGGTCCGATCTTGAAGCACTCGCTGAGAACCTGCAAGTTCGGCCCTGACTTCATCCAGGGACAGCTTCGTCAAGATGCGATGCGAACACGAGTGCGATCCAAAGGCAATTCCGTCACCGGACATGTGCGCGACCTCTTCCCAATTCATCAATACTCGTTCTTGCGGAAGCGCGAATCGTAATTCCGATGCCAACGCATTGATAAACTGAGTGATGATCTCAGGCGACAGATTCTTGCAGTGCTCAATAATGTCGTCGGCAAATGCCTGACGTGTCGCCTCGCCTTGAGATACGGCACGGATTCTTGTCTCATCAATATTCAGAAATTCAATGAACACTCTGGATCCCATCGAGCGCCATTTCTCACCGTTTACCCTGCTGAGCATTTCCTTGATCAGGCATGATAGTTTTTCGGGCCAAAACCACTCAGCGGTACCCACGAAATTCGTAGGCAAAAAGATCGTCGCTGGAATGCGATGTCTCCTCAGGATAGGGTACGCGTTCTGATAATTATCCAACCATCCATCATCAAACGTGATCACGCAGTAGCGCCGATCGTCATCCCAATCCCTGCTATGCCACCGAGCCAACAACTCATGAAAAGATAACACGTCGAAGTGCTCCTGAAGAAACTGCACATGCTGTTCGAAGACTCCTGTCTCCACATACATTCCCGGTTGGACCCAATGCTTATGCAGATCATTCCTGGAGAGCACCCGATGGTAGGTAAGAATCGTGACTTTCCCCTTATGGCGGAGACGATGCAGATTTGAAACATAAAGGGCCTCTGCCACACTTGTTCGAAGAAGCGACTTTATCGTCCTCCAAGGGGATTCCATTAGACCGAAGGCTCCTAGAATAACGTGTAAATAAAAGGAGCGACGGCAGATCCTTGCGTAAGGACGATGAGACTACCTAGCAATACCAGCATGACAATAATCGGCAGCAACCAAAATTTCTTTCGTTCTTTCATGAACGCCCATAACTCCGTCAGAAATTCTCCCATGGCTCTTCTCCTCGCTTAGAACTGTCTGGTCATATGTGAGCGCGGACGCGGCTGACGGATCACCCGATACGTTTGGGCGTCACGGACCAGGACACGACGCATAGAATCCCAGCCAAACAATCGCATCACTATGCCCATAGGGGTGATCAGACCGAAGAACAGGATACCCAGTATGATCCTGGTGTTTATCCATCCCAGTACATGTCCAACTTTCATCCATATTCGAAAAACTGGCGCCAGAGCCGCCGGGACGACAAGCCCCACTGGAACGAGGATTGCTCCGAGCCAAAGCGCCCATAGTCGAATATCGCCGCCTCGCCATACGAGTGGCCATCCCCCGATGATGAGAAAGATGCCTCCGACAATGAGCCCAAATTTCCTCAGTTCTTTGATTTCTATCTGCTCCGTCATAGTCGCCCCCCCATCACCCTATTATTCACCCATTTGCCGAACGCCGGCTATCGCTTCGACGGTTCCCAGCGGAATATTCTGTCACCCTTGAAGTACCGATACCAGGCATCAAGGATGGAGAGATTGACCAAGACAAAAAAAGACGGAAGCCGGAATACGTGTTTGCTTGGCACCAGGTTCATCCATAGATAGACGAATGCAAAAAGATAAAATGCCACTTGCGCGCCAAACAAAGACCGATAGAAATGGGATTCGACTGCCAGCCAGGCATTGGAGAAGAAAGCCAGAATCATCGCGAAGGGAACCAACCATCGGCATAACTTGTGGCTGAACAGTTGCCAGGCAAACAATCCATATTTAAAAGGATTTAACATTGGCAAACTTCTCATCAGCACCGCAATTCCCCGCAAAACAGTTCTGACCTTTCTTTGGTATTCCTTACTCTCGTCGCTCAAATTGTTGTAATAGCCAATGCTATCCGGATCGGAGACTCCCCGTAAGCCATGTTTCATGGAATTGAGAAGTGTATTGAAATCACTCTGAAGATCGTCGGCCCATGAAGAGCAGACCTGCCGGCGTGCGGCAAAGAATGAACCACTCAGTCCAACAAGAGTATTCACTTGGGTTTCGAGGCGACGCAACATCATCTCGTATCGGACATAGGCCCCTTCTCCGCTCAGGTTCCCCTGTGCGTCGACAAATCGATCGACGCTGCTTACACATCCGACCGTTGGATCATGAAATGATTTCACGATGTTTGAAATACCATGAACGGGAAGACTGGTCGCCACATCGGAGAATACCAGGACTTCGCCAGATGTCTGAGACACTGCTAATTTCTGGGCGCCTTCCTTACCCTTTCTCTCCAACGCCCGCACTAAACGAATTCCGGCTTGGGCATAGGATTTCACGATGTCATCTGTGCGATCTGTAGAGCAATCTGAAGCCACAACAATCTCAAGCCGATCGCGAGGATATTCCTGTATTATAGAATTCTCCAGTTTGTCCCCAATACGCGACTCTTCATTGTACGCCGTGATAATAAAAGAGACCGTCGGGTGCACATCACCCTTTAATACCGACCGCTTCTTAACCAGTGCCATGCAGAACAGGAACACAGGGTAGCCTGCATACGCGTAAAAGACAAAGAGTATGCTTCCCCAAAAGATCAGTCTGCACACAGTATCCATTACATCCATCTCTTCTACTACACTTCACTTGTCCCAACCGATTCGCCCGGCACGTGAAGGCAACATCGACCGTTGTGTCTCTTCGGTTGGAACTATGGCCTCACTCCGGTCCCGTTCATCCCAAATGCCTTGTATGGCTCTGCAGATCCGTTCGATATCATGCTGTGTGACCAAGTCGTGGGTTGGGAAGGTCATTAAACATTCGACCAGCCGTGTGGCACCGGGGGTCTTTTCACATGAGAGCTCAGCTTGCAATTCTGGAATATCTTTTATTGCGCCGGGATAAAGCGGGCTGATACCGAGTCCTTGCTGCCTAGAAAGAGCGCACAACAGACTCTTTTCATTCCTGTTGACGGCACAAACCGGCAGCCGTAAGTAAACGGACTCCTTCGAACCGTGCGGCTGGGCAAATTCCGCGGCTGCGCTTTCCCGTAGATGGTGAAGAAACGTCTGAGCCCGTTCACGCCTGACCCGAATAGCTCGTTGCAAACGTGTCTTCCAGCCCGCTAAGAGTCCGGCCCGCATGCTATCCATGCGGCGCAAGGGAAAATCCGTATAGAATTTTGTTTCACCTAACTTGAGAAATGGAAGTCCCGCAGGAATCCAGTACAGTCTTGGATTCAGAAATAGTCGCATCGCAACCACCTGAATCCAATTGCCAAGCGCGTCGACAGCAGATTCGGCGGAAAGCCGGTCATACACCGATTGAATGGCTCTACCAATCTTCAGGTCATTTGTCAGAATGACGCCCCCAGATCCGCACGTCACATTTTTCCCGCGCCCAAAACTCAAGAAAGCCACGTCGCCAAGGGTCCCCAGCGGCTTTCCGTCGCTCGTCCCTCCGAACGCCTGCGCAACATCCTCAATGACATAGATACCGTTCTTACGAGCATACTGCTTGACGTGTTCAACATCGACGGATAGTCCAAGCAGATGGGTCGGCACTACAGCAAGAGTGTCTTCATCCAGTTTTTCCTCAAGATTGTCTGAGAAATCCAAGGTTGCCGGCTCAACGTCGCAGAGACCAATCTTCAATCCTGACTTCACGACTGCTGACGGGACGGAAAAGCAGGTATATGCTGGAATGACGACCTTTCGCCGAGAGGATAGCTGCGTGAGAGCAGTGAGTATAAGTGAGAGGGCAGCTTTCCCGGATGT
The DNA here is from genome assembly GCA_036820725.1 of Nitrospiraceae bacterium. Taxonomy (GTDB): domain Bacteria; phylum Nitrospirota; class Nitrospiria; order Nitrospirales; family Nitrospiraceae; genus DASSBQ01. The sequence goes on along the minus strand of DAISKX010000006.1, from coordinate 14,180 downwards.
GACCCAAAAGACATATTGCACCCCGAAATGTTCTTGAAATTCTTCTGTTCGCTTCTCAAGCGCATGGCTCCCCAAAGGCGCAACCAACCCACGCAGAATATCTCCCCAGCTAAGTGGCGCAGCCGAGGGAGGAAGAGTACGTTGGATCTTCATGGGAGATATTTGACGATTTGCGGCCCAAGCCAATTCGCGACAACAAGGGGCAGCCTCTGCCACGCCTTGATCGCCAGATCATACTTGGAATTCTGGGGATTGAGTTGAGGCAACTCACCTCCGTTTTTGATCCAATAGTACCAGTGCAACTGATGAGGCTGAGCTCCCCATTGCTCTTTAAAACGATAGGTCCCACTGTCAGGTGTTGAACGCCCGAAGTCAAACTCCCGAAACCCTTCTTTGCAGGCATGTTCAAGGACTGAACCGTACAGCAACATGTTCGGAGCGAGTCGGCTAAATCGCTTGTCTGAGGCTGCCCAAGGAATCTCGAGTGAATTCCTAAAGCCATAGAGAAACCCTGCCGCTAAGGTCTCGCCATTACGACACACAAGACATATGCGAGCTTCCTTTGGAAAGGTCTTCAAGATTGTGCTGAAGAAGTGTTTGGAATAAACCGGGGTACCTAAATCCCGCATGCAACGCGCAAACACGCCGTAAAATTCATCAAGACAATTGATTCCTCCGAACCGCACGGACATACCTTCCTTCTGTCCGCGACGTATTTGACTTCTGAGTTTTGATGGGAACTCTTTCCACAAGGTTTCAAAGTCTTCCGTCAGCCGCAATTTCATGGTCACCTTGCGATGACTCGATGGTAGTGACAGATCAAAAGACTCGACTTGGCGGAGCTCCATGTGGCTTGCTCCTACCTTGATCGCATATTGAATAGCTTTGTCTATCAAATCTCTTTTAGTCTGGTCGTCATCAGCGAGAGTACCCCCGTAATTCACGAAAGGTAATGAGACGAGAAATCTTCCGAACATCTTGCTCGATAATAACACCAATGGCAACGCGCCTCGAAGATGACCTTGATCATCAATAGCTGAGAAATACACCGTCGCATGTCCGAATGTTTCCTCGACTATTCTTCGCCATCCAATCAAATGATATCCAGTCGCCCGAGGCTCTTGGGACACGTACTGATCCCATAGCAGTTCCTCATGACTCGACGGTTGAACGGCGAGATAATTCACTGAATGCTCCCTCCCCGGGCATCATATGAGTGACGGACTCCGCGCTCGGCCACTACTGCGTCAAGCAGAGCGGCTAATTCCCCTGTGAGAGACCGGTAATCGAAACGTTTTACTTCCTCCTGATCCGGAGCCGGAATTGTCTCGGTCCCTTCCACTATTCGCCGGAGCATGCCCTTCACCTCTCTAATGTTATTTGGACAACCGGCCCCAAAATGATAGCGACGGACGAGGTTCGCTGTGGCTCCTTCGCCACCAATAAGCAGCAGCGGTCGTCCCATCGCAATATACTCATAGATTTTCCCAGGCACCTGCAGTGGCGACTCCGGTTGCACCACAAGAAGGACGTCGGAATGCTTCATCCGATGCAAGCAGGTCTCATGCGATATCGGAGGTTCGCGTCTGAGGTATCCGAGACTTTCCAATGAGGCGGCAAAACGGTTGCACTCCTGATCGGTGCTCTCCCACGTTCCTACAAAACGTAATCGCAATTGTTCCGGCGTGAGCGCTATCTCTCGCTGCAGGTCGAACATGGCCTGAAGCAGCACCCGCGGCGTTCGTTTTCCGTAGACGCTCCCAAAATGACATAATTCGCGGCCCTTCCCATTATTCGGTCCGGAGGCCGGAGCCTGGCCGGGCAAGAGTGGGATCGTCTCCGGATCAAATCCGTTCGAAATCATATGAGATTTGGGTTTAATTTCAGGATATTCGAGACAGAGTCTCTCCCTCAACTCGTCCGTGTTCGTCACTATTCGAGACGCCTCCAAGCATATGGTGCGTTCAAGGTGTTGGGCCTTACGCGTGAGAAACTTTGCAGTGAATGAATAGAATGGATTGCATGTCCATGGATCACGGTAGTCGAGAATGAGCGGCCGTTCGAACCGCTTCGCGAGCGCCCGTCCGACCAAGAAGCTGGTCCAAGGGCCACCCGTTGCTACCACCACATCCGGCACCTCATCTGCGCTAGCCTGTCGCAGGGCGGATGAGAACCACGAGATTTGTGGATCAGGAAAGGCACACACCCATTCAAGAATCGTTTCCTTTACAAACGATCGTGGCCGTTGGATCGGCGTGGCGTTTCCCTCGGGAGCACCATGGACGTTGCGTCCAGCAGTTCGTACTCCTATCAGCCGACGCGCCTTCTCCCGGAGAGACAAGAGACGCAACAGCGGGTCTTGATAACCTGCACGGTGCACCCTGACTGCAGCAGGAACCCTCTCGCCTAGTCGGTGATCTATGGGATGAGGTGGATAGACAGACTGAGGTGTCGTCGTCAGCACTGAGGCTTCCCACCCGTATGAGTGGAGATGACGGCAAAACCCTAATGGCCGCATAGCTCCGCTTGCGGCTACCGGCGGAAAATAATAGGCAACGAATAGAACCCGTTTCATCGGTGGAGGCGGCGCAAATGCGATCTATCACAAAATCTGAACGCGATCAGTCTATATAAGCTGACCGCGATAGGAATTCTTTCTGTAATACCGAAATAATCCGTTCGGACGCGTGCCCATCCCAGAGTGGGGGTGAAGCGAATGTCGAGCGTGGAGCTTCCAATACCTTTATGGCCTCGGTTAGGATGCGCTTTGGGGAAGACCCGATGACCTGATTGGTACCATGCGTGACCGTGATAGGACGCTCGGTGTTTTCGCGGAGTGTCAGACACGGAATACCAAGCACTGTCGTTTCTTCCTGAATACCTCCCGAATCAGTCAACACAAGCCTGGCATTTGCGACGAGACACATGAAATCAAGATATCCGACCGGTTCAACACAGCACACCCGTTCCGACGGAAATGGTGGACCTCCGAAGTACAATTCCTGTTCAAATTGACCAGCTGTCTCCAACGCCTTCCGTGTCCTCGGATGAATCGGAAAGATGATCGGACAATGACGGGACATCTTTGCTAAGGCACCGATCAGACCCTTGAGAATAGATAAGTTGTCGACATTGGACGGTCGATGCAACGTCACGACTCCATACTGGCCTTTTTGCACCAAAAACCGATCTAAAATATCCGACTGTGTCCACAACCGACGCGAAGCTTCCAGCGAATCAATCATCACATTGCCCACTAGGAATATCTTTTCCACGGAGACACCTTCGGCCTTGAGATTTTGCAATCCGCTTTCCTCCGTGACGAACAGAAAATCCGATACGGCGTCTGTGACGAGCCTATTAATCTCTTCAGGCATAGAACGATCAAAACTTCGCAGCCCGGCTTCAACGTGTGCCACTGGGATATGCAGCTTGGCAGCCGTAAGGGCAGCCGCCATTGTGGAGTTGACATCACCGACTACGAGGACCAGATCCGGCCGTTCACGTTCCAAGATCGGCTCAAGTCGTTTCATCACCTCTGCGGTTTGAAACGCATGGGAGCCGGAACCCACATCAAGAGAGACATCCGGAATCGGGATCTGAAGATCTTCAAAAAATCTCCCGGCCATCTTCACATCGTAATGCTGTCCGGTGTGCACGAGAACAGGGTGAAGACCCGCATGCTTGCGCATCTCGCGAATTAATGGAGCAATCTTCATGAAATTGGGTCGAGCACCGACCACACTAAGGATTTTCATTCTCTCTCCATCAATTGCGTAGGTGTGAGAGGAAGTCACAATCTATGTTTGGACGACCTGCCGGAAATACTCAATGGTCTTTCTGATCCCGTCCTCGAGTTCTACTTTGGCCTCCCACCCCAACAGACCCCTGGCCCGCGTGATATCAGGACGCCGCACTTTGGGGTCATCGGCCGGAAGGGGCCGTTTCTCGATCTTACTCTGCGAACCCGTCAGCTTGATGATAAGTTCGGCAATTTCACGAACCGTTAACTCGCGCGGATTGCCAATGTTCACGGGATCATGAATGCTATCAAGCGGCGATTCGGCTTGCTTGGTTAAGAACTTTGTCCGATCGGTTCGCTCTGCGACGGATTTATCGGACTTCACCATGAGCAAGGCGACGATGCCTTGAACCAGATCATCCACAAAGCAAAAACTTCTCGTTTGCAAACCGTCACCAAAAATTGTGAGCGGTCTATTCTGTAGAGATTGAACGATGAAATTGGACACCACGCGTCCATCATGCGGTCTCATTCTTGGCCCAAACGTGTTGAAGATTCTCACGATGCGGGTATCCAGCCCATGATATCGATGATAGGCCATCGTCATCGCTTCGGCAAATCGTTTTGCCTCGTCGTACACGCCGCGCGGGCTCATCGGGTTCACATTGCCCCAATACGATTCCGGCTGCGGATTCACAAGAGGATCACCGTATACTTCCGACGTACTCGCCAGCAGAAACCGTGCACCTTTCGCTTTCGCCAACCCCAACGCTTTATGCGTGCCGAGTGCTCCGACCTTCAACGTTGCAATCGGCATATCCAAATAATCCTGTGGACTCGCGGGAGATGCAAAGTGCATCACTGCATCGAGGGTTCCTTCCACATGCAAATAATCGCAGACGTTATATTTTATGAAACTGAACCGTTGGTGCCCGATAAGATGAGCGATATTCTCTGCTCGACCGGTAATCAAGTTGTCGAGACTAATCACCTCATGGCCTTGACCGAGCAGTAGATCGCAGAGGTGACTTCCGAGAAATCCCGCCCCACCAGTTATCAGAATACGCATGGATCGATCCTCCCTACTTAAACTCCACCGTTAATCGAGCTCAAATTCCTTCTTCCAATCCGTATCGCCTTCCAGGGGTTTCTGCTCTGACTTGTAGAGCACGCAGTTTTCCAGTACCAGGATATCCATTTCTGTGCGCATGAAACAGCGATACGCATCCTCAGGAAAGCAGACGATCGGTTCACCTCGCACGTTGAACGACGTGTTCACAAGGACGGGACACCCGGTTTTTGCTTCAAAGGCCTTGAGCAGCGCGTAATATCGTGGGTTTGTCTCTTTATGCACAGTCTGCACTCGTGCAGAATAGTCGAGGTGTGTGACAGCCGGAATATCAGATCGCGGCACATTCAAGAGATCAATCCCCCAGAGATTTTCCTGGGATGGACTACGGGCCAGTCGATGCTTTTCAACAACAGGGGCCACCAACAGCATGTATGGACTATCGGTATTCATGACGAAATAATCGGAGACCCGTTCTCTCAATACGGAAGGAGCAAAGGGACGGAACGATTCCCGATACTTAATCTTGAGGTTCATGACCGATTGCATCGCCGTACTCCGCGCATCTCCCAAAATGCTTCGTCCACCCAATGCCCGAGGGCCGAATTCCATCCGGCCCTGAAACCATCCGACAATCTTGCCGCCAGCCAGCTCGTCCGCGACCCGACCGCATAGCTCTTGTTCAGTCAGGCGATGATACGGCGCCTGACTTCTCTTTAGACTTTCCTCAATCTGTTCATTGGTAAATGCCGGCCCGAGGTACGAACCCTTGATGCCATCACCTTGCGGATTGACCTGCCGAGGACGATTTTCAAACTGATGCCATGTGGTCAACGCGGCGCCGAGCGCCCCTCCTGCATCACCAGCCGCCGGCTGAATCCAAAACCCCTGAAAGGGTCCTTCCCGCAAAATGCGACCGTTCCCAACACAGTTCAGCGCGACACCACCGGCCATGCATAAATTATCGACACGCGTTTCACGGTGAAGAGTACGAGCCAATCGGAGCATGACTTCCTCGGTTACTTCTTGAACTGATCGGGCCAGGTCCATTTCTCGCTGACCGAGTTTGGATTCAGGCTTTCTGGGTGGTCCGCCGAATAGCGTATCAAATTTACTCCCCGTCATAGTAAGCCCGGTGCAGTAATTGAAATAGTCCATATTCAATCGAAACGTGCCATCGGGCTTCAGGTCGAGCAAATGGTCATAGATGGTCTTCACATACTTCGGTTCGCCATAGGGTGCCAATCCCATCACTTTGTACTCACCAGAATTCACTTTGAAGCCTGTGTAATACGTGAATGCGGAGTAGAGCAATCCGAGGGAGTGAGGAAATGGAATTTCCCAGAGTGGTGTAAGCTGGTTTCCTTGGCCGAGCCATGCGGATGTGGTGGCCCACTCTCCCACGCCATCCATACAAAGGACAGCGGCCGATTCGTATGGCGAGGGGAAAAATGCCGAGGCCGCGTGTGATTCATGGTGTTCAGAAAACAAGATCTGAGGCAAGGACTTCTGATCCAGGTCCGGTCCATGAAGATGAAACTCTTTCCGGAGAAGAGCTTTCAGGAACAACTTCTCCTTCAACCATACCGGCATAGCGGCCGTGAATGACTGCACCCCTCGGGGGGCGAAGGCGAGATAAGTCTCGAGAAGCCGCTCAAACTTCACGAGGGGCTTATCGTAAAAAACAAGGTAGCGAACATCTCGAAGACTTGTTGCCGCCTCTCGCAGACAATATTCGACGGCCTTGTGCGGGAACCCGGGGTCATGCTTTTTTCGCGTAAACCGCTCCTCCTGCGCAGCAGCAATGACTTCGCCATCCCGCACCAGACATGCGGCACTATCATGATAAAAGGCAGAAATCCCCAAGATGTCCATTCAACTAACCTCCTGGCACATGAGACACCGCAGATAACGGTCGGCGATACTCTCCCAACTAAATTGCACAATGGCCCACTCTCTTGCGGCTTTTGCCAAATCCTGGCGCCAAGCCGCGTTCTCATGCAGCTTGATGAGTGCATCCGCCAATGATTGGGGATCTTCCGGCTGAACTAAGAGGCCTGTTCGTGCATGCTCGACGATGTCAGGAACACCGTCTACATTAGTCGCAATGACTGCCTTCTCGCAGGCCATCGCTTCCGCAATCACCAACGGAAGTCCCTCTGCTCTCGAAGCTAAGACGAAAAACAGGCAGTGTTTCATGAGCTGGAGAACTTGTTCTTGTGATTGATTGCCAAGGAAACGAATGTGCGTGGAGACGCCGGCCCTTACTGCCAATTCCTGCAAATTGTCACGCTCGGGGCCATCGCCTGCTACAACGATTTCTAATTCAATTCCCTTCTGCCTGACCTGACGAAGGGCTTCGATAAGGACATCAATACCCTTTCTATGAATCAGTCTTCCCGCGGTCAGGACATAGGACATCGGCAGCTTACCCGGAGCAGCCGGTGTCTTGAGCCTATCCAACAGATCTAATGGGGCACCGTTTGGGATGAGGCAGCTTCGCCTTAATCGCAGCTCTGGAAATACTTGCGACACCTTTTCGAGCAGAGTACTAGATACTGCAATCACACAGTCGGCAGCAGCCAATAATCTGACGACTAAACGCCGCTCGATCGGCCTCCATTGATGTAACTCATGGGCATCACTGCCTTGATATACAACTACCAGTTTCCAGCTGTTTAGCCAACGCAAAAGGGCAAAATAGAATGATGGTGGCAGCGGATACTGGACGACAATGCCCTGTACGCGATGCCTCACAAGAAACCGATGAAGCCGGTAGAGCGTGACCGGTAACATGATGAAGAAGGATACGATCGCTCGCAGTGGCGCCCGATCCGAGCATGGCACCCTTAAGTACATGCCATACACCGGTACACCATGCCGCTCTTCCAGAAGTGCAGGTCGGTTATCCCCATCAGTCACCAACACGGTGGCCATATGCCCCTTTTTGGCAAACTCACGCGACAGCATGCTGACAGCGGATGTGACTCCGCCGGTATGAGACAAGGGCCAAGGGCTGACGACCAAGATATTCACGTAGAATCAACTCGTCATCTGTAAAAGGTCACGGTCGTTGGATCAACAGATCGCGCGAGCCGACATCCCTCGGAATGCGCGCAATTTTGCATGAAGAGATGGGTGGAGACAGGCCTTCAACAAATCCAGGTATAATCTTGGAGTCAGTGGTGACCGCTGGATTAGCCAGGCAAGTCGGCGTCTTGCCGTGGCATTGCGTCCCTCGGCGTAATCCACGCTAGCGAGTTCCCGCTGGACGGAGATGATGCGTTTCTCAACGGTCTCGATCGCGTGTTTGCCATGACGGTTGCCAAGTGATGTTTCATTCAGCAAGATTGAATAAATCCGCTCGTAATCCTCCAATAATCGTCTCTTGCTTGCCATGAGACTTCCTCGTCTCCATCGATACCTCGCGAGCGGCTCCTCGATGTACCCAAATTTCCATCCTTCAAGAGCAATCCGGATCCAATGCATATAGTCCTGTGCGATCGGCAGACGCTTGTCAAATCCGCCGACCTTCTCAAAGCAGTCCCGCCGTTCGACAACGGTCAGCGTTTGAATGTGAGAATGTTGCAAAAGCTGCAGCAGACACGATCCTTGCGGTACCGATCTAGCGGTTTCAGAATTGAACTGATGATGTAAGATCTCATCCTGCTCATCAATCACACAGACTTCACTGTGCACCAGCCCACATTCCATGTCCCTGTCAAGATACGCCACCTGTCGCTCAAGCTTTTGCGGATACCACACATCGTCTGCATCCAGATAGGCGATGTACTCACCGGTTGACATTTCCACCGCTCGGTTACGGGCTGCTGACGCACCTTCATTCTCTTGATAAACATAGCGGATGTGCTTCGTGTAGTGACTCATCTGATCAACCGTATCATCGGTCGAGCCATCGTCGACTACAAGTATCTCAAGGTCTTTATAGGATTGACTCAACACACTGTCAATCGCCCGTGGAAGATAGGTCGCGCAGTTAAATGTAGGAATGACCACTGAAACGCGAGGCACGAAACCCCTCTTGCTATTCGGTACCCTAAACGCCTCTGAAGCCATTGTCGCCCCCAGAGAGCTGGGCACCACTTCATAGCTTATACCTTGAAGCTCGCTAGCGTCCGATCAATAGCTATGTCCCAAGAGAACCACTCCTGCGCCAACTTCATCGCTCCCTCTCTCATTCGTGCTAAAAGTCTGGGATCGTCAATTAACTGCACGATGTACCGGGCGATGGCATGATGGTCTTTGGGTTCGCAGAGAAGAACGTTCGATCCATCTATGAACGCTTTATCTAATAGTGGCCCCCGGGAGGCGATGATGGGCAGACTATGTGCCGCTATCGAAGCGAGCGAACTATTGTTGAGTTGAACACCCTGCAGGAATGGCAGGACAGCAACATCTGCCGCGTGCAAATAGAGTGAGCCTTCTTCCGCGTCTGAGTTCACGGCCCCGGTCCATGTCACATCCTTCTCTATTTGCAGTTCTCTGGCCAAGCTCTGCATTCGCTCGAAGTAATCACCACTCTCCTCGACATCAAGCCCCACCTGCCCTCCGACAAATACCAACTTCACACCCTTTCTCTCCGCTTGCACTACCTGAAAAGCCCGTAATAGAAACTCTACGCCCTTAGTGCGGTAGAGATACCCAAAAAACACAATCACAAAATCTGCACCCGTAAAGCCCAGCTTCGCCCGGCCGTGAGAACGCGCCATGCCATCTTGATTAGGGGCGATGCGAAGGTTGGGCGGAGGTGGAATCAACAGCACTTTCTTATTCACCGGTGGCCATTCTTCAATGAGCATGGCGCGATGGCGCTCGCACAAGGCAATGACATGGTTGCTATCTCGCAGCAATGTCCCGGAACCATATGCGACATCACTCCCGCCGGCCCACTGAACCATCGCTCTGCGAAACAACCGAGCCACGGGAGATGTTTTTGAAGGATCTGCCCCGACAAACGCACTCTCATACCGAGTCACGAAAGGAACGTGTGGGAACAACCTTTTGAGCATGGTGGGCGCAAATGTAATCATCGGATGGCACTTGTACATCAACCCGATATACATGAGATACACGGCGTCAGGAGTACAGTGACGGAAGAATGACCTCATTCTAAACATCTCACTCCACGACCATTCATTCATTATAGAATGGACGCGAATTCGTGGGTCATCATGGTTGCGGTTGGCACGGGAGGTTAAGACATGAACCTCGAGGCCGCGATCCGCAAGATGCTTACAGAGGTGATAGGCGTTCGTTGCTTCTCCTGCATGCATGGGCGGATATGCAGCAGTGATCACCAATATCCTCATAGCGAAAGCCTTAATCTACCTATTGTTCATTTCACACTGGCGAGAGAAGGCCGCTGAATCCATGCTTGGTGAATCTCTTCCAGAATAGTCTGCAAACTCTTGGTGATATTCCATCCCGGGTAATGGGTTCTCATCTTCGAGAGATTGCTGATGTAGCAGATGTGATCGCCTTCGCGATTCTTATCTACGTACTCGTAGATCATGGCTTTCCCTGAAATTGCCGCGGTCATGTCAAAGGCTTCGAGAATCGAGCAACTATTTTCTCGGCCACCACCAAGGTTGTACACTTCTCCACTTCGTGGAGCGCTGATAAAGGCATCGATAAAGCGTGCCACATCATGAGAGTGTATATTGTCACGCACTTGTTTACCTTTGTAGCCGTAAATATTGTACTTCCTACCCTCCAGATTGCATTTTACCAAATAGCTTAGAAAACCGTGCAGTTCCACTCCGGAATGATTCGGTCCGGTCAAACATCCGCCACGTAAGCAGCATGTTTTCATCCCAAAATAACGGCCATACTCTTGCACCATGATATCAGCGGCGACTTTCGAAGCGCCGAAAAGAGAGTGCTTGGATTGATCAATGCGCATGCCCTCGGTCACTCCCTCAAAGTCTTCCACCTTGGCATAGTCCCATCGCTTGGGATTTTCGATGAGCGCCAATTCATTCGGCGCATCTCCATACACCTTGTTCGTTGACATATGGACAAATACCGCCTCGTGCGCGTGCAAGCGCATGGCTTCCAGGAGATTCAGCGTACCAACCGCGTTCGTGTCGAAATCGTCAAAGGGAATTTTTGCGGCAAGGTCGTGCGAGGGTTGCGCTGCCGTATGGACAATAACATCCGGCTTAAGCTCAGAAATGAGCGTCAGAACGTCTCGACGATCCCGAATATCTAATTCGTGATGTTGAAAGTGCTTAAGTTGTGCTTGTAACCGGTGTTGATTCCAGCGCGTGTCACCGCTCGGTCCAAAGAATGCCGCTCGACCGTTGTTGTCAACACCATGCACCTGCCACCCTTCTGTACTGAAATAGGCGCAGACTTCTGACCCGATCAATCCGGAAGAGCCCGTGACCAACATGCGCTTCATAATGTTGCCTCTTGCCTTTCCTATGTCCCTATACGCACATCCCCATTAAGAGTACGCCCAGATGACATCTACTATCCACATGCTTTCCAAGCAATCGACGAGACACCTACAAGAATCTGTCTCATTGTCCGATCCACACACGCCATTGCCAACCCCTGGAAGCACGACTCTATTTCGTGAGGAGATACGGTTCCCAAAACTTCCTGTCATAACGCGGCCAAGCATGACAGCCAAACGGTAACGTACGATGGTTCAGTTCATAGCAGAGCCTCGGAGCCACTTCGAAGGCAAAACGCAGTCCCACATCGAATGGCGCCACTTTCAAATCAGGATAATAATGAATTGCGCGGTCGGACCAGAAATGATCTTCGTTTCTGGTGCCGTCCGGTCGCAGGTGCCATTGCGCCATCTCATGTCTCGCGCTGTTGAACGCGAGAAATCTCTTCAGAAATTTTCGCGGGAGATTTACCAATCGCACATACTTTGATCGGGACCCGTACAGACCCTCCCAGTAATCATTTGGATGAATCCAATAGCGGTCAGACTGAAACACCTTTAGAAAGCTCTCGATTTTTCTGAGCGACAATCCCCCGTTACCGACGCGAGGAATCTTGACCCAGGGACTATCGCTGCACTGTAACCATGGCGGACCGATGTAGTCCAAGTCGGTATCACACCAGGCTGAAAGTTCATCAGAAAACACAAGGGCATCGAGATGATAGATAAGAATGTACTTGTAGTCTCTAAATGCCTGATAAAAGCGCTCGGTCATCATCAATTTCGTATATGCCTCGACACTTCCAAAATAGTTATTGTCAAAGCGCTTGATCATACAATTCGGAAGGCTCATGTCCAAACTATCAGGAACGATCAGATACTTGTCATACCTGTCCAAGTAGTGAACAAGGTGATTGAATGAAATCTGTTCCTCGGCGGTCAATTCTTTCCGGTTGTGCATCGGCACAACCACGGCTGCCGTTTTCAAGGGGGATAGAGTCATAGTACCTATGCTTGTCTCGTTTGCCTAAAGCTATTTTATCTTTACACCCGGTGAACGCCTGACTTACATATATGATATGGCCTCAAGCACAATCACAACTCATTAAGGCGCTCCGCGGTTCGTTCGATGTAGAAGGCGTCATTCACTGTGCTTCCGCCCCGAAATACGGGAAAGCGTTGCGAAGACCTTCCGGCGTTCCTATATCAACATACTTACCACGCTTAAATAGCACTGTTTGCATGCGCAGACCTTGGTTCACAGCGGCTTGCAACACATGCCCCACTGTCAATTCTTTTCCCGCATATCTTCCTTCCTTCGACGGGTGTGCATCCTCGGGAAGGGCTAATGATCTGAGATACTGATGAAGAAACCAGGTAAAGTATGGAGACCACACGGCACACAACCAAGCATACTTCAATGGAGTCCGATGAGGCTTGAGATACATGCCGGTGACTGCACCCTTGGAATCGATTTCCACCATATCCATCAACCGATGGTCCGTGGCCGGAAACAGTCCTAATACGACCTCGGCTTTGGCTACCCGCAGTTTATTCCTCAACTGAACGAATACGTCATTGGGGCGAAAGAGAATATCGGGAAATCCAAAAGCAATGGGAACGTCATGCACGAAGGGAAAAGCCTGATCCAGCGTATATGGCGGGCCTGGAGAATGACGGACTGTCAGATAGGCAATATGCATATCAACGAATGTTCCATCACCGCAATAAGCGGGAATATCCCACTTGCCATCGCGAAGAATGATGAACCCCTTCTTGATGCCGGCCATCCTCATTTTCTCAAGAAGATAATGGCATGTCACTTTCGGACGAATGCCGGTGGTTCCATGGTTCAGAGCTAATCCGACAGGATAGATCTCCTTACTACAAGGTAAAGGCCAAATACGCGTGGCATGACCAGCTGCCGGAATCAGTGCTATCATTTCCGATGTTTGAACGTCACTTTGTCGCGTAGGCATACGGTTCTGTTGAGTTGCGCTGTTGAATCATCGACGTGAGCGGTCGCCATGAGCCACACATACGGACGGAAGGCGCCCCCACTCATTGGATGAACGGACCGCAGCCGATAGCAAAGGAACAAGGCGCCTGTTAGAGCACTCCTTACAGTATCGACATGTTCCCACTTGTCTAGAGAGGAAGCCCTATCAGTTGAGTTTCCCGTGTTTCATCAACAGCATTTCTATTAAGGCCCTATAGGCCTCGGCAAATCTCACCCGCGTATTACCGGCATAGACCCGCTCCCACGCTTTTCGAGCCCGTCGTTTCAGTTCGGCGGCAGGCATTGCCGCAACCATTCTCACGCCATCCTTGATTTCCTCAATGGAGGAATTTTTCAGGAAGATACCGTAATCCTCCACATCGACGGATGATTCGTACGTGACAATCGGAAGGACTCCCCCCACCATCGTTTCAAACACACCGGTCGCCCCCGATTCGGAACAAGATGTGAAGATGTGTCCGACCGATTGATCCAACAGCTGCTTAAATTGCTTGCTCTCTTTATCCAGCCATCCCGCAAATTTTATATTGGACGTATGATACAGTTCTCTGCGATAGAGATTGACGAACTCTGGCTCATCCTCCACCGGCCCCACAACGGTCAAATGATACTCAGGAAGCTCGGCGAACGCATCAAGCACCAAATCGAGTCCTTTGTGCACCATTCCCCTACTGGCGAACCACATGAACCTTGTCCGGCATGCTTCAAAATCCTTGTCTTCAGGCCATGGCCATAGGGGTTGGACGGTGATGGGGAGTCGATAGATTGGCTTCTTCGCGTAGCGATAGGTTCCGATCGTAAATTCATTGCCACAGGTCGTAATGTAATCAGCAAATTCCGGCCCGAGGTTAGGCCTTTCAAAGCGGTTCGGTGGAACCGTAACCCCTTTTCGCTCTTGGAGTGCAAGAGTCCTTTTCATTTCAGCACC
>DAISKX010000005.1:0-21296 GCA_036820725.1 Nitrospiraceae bacterium | reverse complement strand
GTAAGGGTTTTTCAGGGCGCCACGGGTCAGCATTGCGTTTCCACTGGCGACATCGACCGATTCCACCGGCACCAATAATTGTGCAGGTCGGTGATGAAATGAAGGAGCGCTTCATAGGTGTCGGGTTTCGTCACATAGCCGTTCGCTCCTGCCGCGTAACAGACGGCAAGATCGGCGGGGTCGTCGGAGGTGGTAAAGACGATCACGGGCAGATGCCTTGTCCGCACGTCGCCCCTGAGTCTCCTTAACAAATCGAGACCATGGTGACTGCCAAGCTTGAGATCGAGGAGGATCAACGATGGAAGCGGTGTAGTTCCGTCTGCCGTTGCGAGAAGCCGAAAGACCTCCTCAGTCGTAGATTCAGTCTGCAGCGATACTGCGACGCCGCTCTCCTTCACTGCCGCGCGGAACAGTTCGCATTCGCCGGGGCTGTCTTCGATCAAGAGAATGGAGGGATGAGCGATCATGAATCTCCAGTGTATGCGAACAACAAGAAGTCTCAGCAGGGACTATGCCCGAAAAAATGATGATGGTATGTAGGTTTTATATGAATAGATAGTATTAATAGGTTAGTCATTAAAGATAATGGGATTGATGAAGTAGTGTTGAGGAATAGAAAAAGAGAAGTGTGGAGGAATTCCAGAGGACAGTGGAGAAATTCCAGAACGGTTCAGGACATGGAGTAGTCAGGCCATCCTTCGAAGACATGGCCGGCTCACCGTCTCGCCGGCGTGCGCAAAACGTGACGCTCGTTAGTCCTCGCGTCGCGCACCTCGCAGAGCCCGCACTTCGGAAAGTGCTCGCTCGATGCGCGCAGTGAAGGACAGCCTGACCACCCCATCTTCAAGGAACAGAGCTCCTGTCATTTAGGGGCAAGGGGGGAGAAACAAGCAAGCTTGGAGGGAGCATTGTAATTGGATGCGCAGTGTGAGAACGATTCAGGCCGCCCTCCTGAAGGAGGTACGGGTGAGCGTGGAGGGAACATTCTCAGAACAACATCCGCCGTAACCCTCACCAGGGACTCTCAACGAAGGCACTATACGTGTTGAGGATGAGAGAAAAGGAACCAGGCACTCTTTCTCATTGTCCCATTTCTTCAGCCGCGCTTTTCTCTGTAAGCTGGCTTCTTACGGCGCCTCCAATTGACACCGTTCGTTCACCAAGGGTAGCTTGATGTCGATCTGTTCCTGCCCGCTTTGCACGGATTGAAAAAACTCGGTTCCAGGGGAGTTGCTCAAGGCATGATATGGAACTAGCACAAAAGTCCGATGGAGAGATCCTGGCAATCGCTGATCCGATCATGAATAATTTGATGGATGCTTCCACGGCGATTGACCATGAACGCCACGTCGCGGACTTTACGGATCGGTTGAAGGCGATCGTGACGAAGGAATATCTGGAGAAGGTGTGCCGAAAGTATCAGAGTGAGAAGGGCTATTTTGGTACCAGAGAGGCTGTTGCCGTCTTCCGGCGCCCCAACTCAGTCGCCATCGTCTGGAAGCAGCGTTTCACAAAGCAAGCAGGGGAATACGTGGCAGAAATGGTCCTCGTCGAGAAAGAATCACGCTACTTGGTCGATCATGTGATGGTCTTCTAATTCTCCAGGCACTTTTCCGTCTCGCCCCGCCAGTCGCCCACCGCGTCCGAGCCCCGGGTGGATTGTCACGATCCAGCATCGATGAATAGTTAGAAGCAGCGTCTTTCCTTAGATGCAAGGACGAGCGCAAGGCGTCGAACAGAGAAAGGGGCGCCGATTCTGTGTCAGATGCTCGGATGGTGGCGGGTTGACGAGACGATGGCTCCCAAAAACACGTATTCAGCGACCTGTCTGTATCCGGTTTGGTAACCTTCCGGACTATTTAGATAGAATATCACTTGATTCGTCCTGCCCGCGGTCACCCATCTCCTTAAGATCCTCAAGTCTTCTGGTTTTCTGGTAAGCTGCTGCGCAACCTGCCTTTCGCCTGTTGGTTGTTTAGCGAATTGCCTGGCACTCATGCATATCAATGTAGGAGGGGATTATGCCCGAACAATTCTTCAATCTACCAAAACAAATCGTCCGTCTAGGAGGGTCGCTCTCTAGCGGTGGCAATAATGTTTTTGCGGAGCTGGTGATAGTCGATCTTAAGAAGAAGCCCTTCGTGCTGCAATTGGGAAGCGTAATGGTTCTTGAGGATTCGACTATTGAGAATCTGTTCGCATCCATGGTGGTAAGAGACGGCAAGAACGCTCCGATTGCATCGATTTACATACCGCTTTTTCCTTCTGCCCGATTGAAATCAGATGGGTCCGGGCCATTCGTTGGGACGGTGCAGGGACCGGTTCCTGTAAAAGCGGGTGAAAAACTCTGTTTTCAGATTCAATGGAAGGCGAACACAGGCACACTGTCTTTCCATGCTCATGCCTGGGGGTTTGTGCCGCGCTAGCAAGAACACGACCGCATTCACTCTTGTGGGGGGCCGACGGAAACGTAACTGAGGCGGCTTCGGCTCAAAGGAAGTCTGCCAGCAATGTACGATTCAGACTTTCTCGTGAGGTGAATCCCCTGCAGGGGAAGAGTCGAGGGTCGGTCCTGCGATAACAACCCAGCGGGTCTTATAGGTGGGAGCCGGACGACCCACGCCCACATCCGGTTTGGTGAGGACCACGGAATCGACGGTGCATCAGGCCCGGTTAATTATCAGCCGTAGCATCGTGCCACACCGCACGAGATCCAAGGACCCTCTTCCATCCCGCCCACGGTCTCCTCTTCGTCTCCTCAAAACGATGTGAGAACATGTAGAATGATCACGAATGACAGGTCAGTCTCTTCATCGAAGGAGCAGAGCATGCGTAAACAATCAATTCACATACAGACGGTCACAAGAGAGCGCGCTCGGGTACACGGTGATGATGCCGACATTTGTATGAGCGGCCGCCCGATCCCTTCCCTCTTACTGATCGGCGCATTGGTGATCGCATGGCCGGCCCTTCTCGCGCCATTGGCCACCGCGAGCCATCAAGGACACGAGGGGCATGCGGGCGAAGAGACTCATGAGACGACGGGACCAGGATATCCGATTCCGGGCGCATCCTTTCAGGTATTTCTGGATCAAGGAAAAGCAACGACGGAAGGCAGGGGATTTGACCAGGCTCAAACCGATGCGGCCGTCCAGACCGTCATCGATGCCTTCACCTTCATGCTGCAACATCGGACCGATTATCCGCGATTCGATGAAAGCCTCAAGAAAGACGCGCTTCAACACGTCATCATTGAACCCCACGTCGTCAATCAGGAGGGGAAGGCATTTCCTTTTTTGGTCGCCCGAACGAAAGACCAAGGTCGGGTCAAACTGCTGATCAGTGCCTCGTCACTGAAGGAAAAGGGGTATCTGGGCCATCCCGACAACCTGGTTCCGGTGCTGGCCAGAGAGTTTCAATGGGTCGTGAGTAAAGCGGATACCGCCCCGAAATCCAAACCCGTCTCGGTCGAACGAGACCTCAAGCATGCCCCGATCCGCACCGACAATGAGATTCGAGAGATTTCGGTGGACGAACGTGCACAAGTCATTCAGCGATTGTTCGACAGCTACCTGAGAACCGTGGATGACCAGAAGAGCCTGGAGGGTCAACCGTTTTACGACGTCGGTAC
This sequence comes from Nitrospiraceae bacterium, assembly GCA_036820725.1. GTDB lineage: Bacteria > Nitrospirota > Nitrospiria > Nitrospirales > Nitrospiraceae > DASSBQ01. The sequence goes on along the minus strand of DAISKX010000005.1, from coordinate 17,665 downwards.
CACCGCATTGGTTCAGCCGACTCAACCCGATTCCGCGATCAAGCTCTATGATATTCGGGTCCGTGAAGCCCTGCAGAAGATCGTGAAGGATCCGTATTTTTGGGAACAGACCCCGAAAGCGGTCAGAAGCCTCCTAAACGGAAAAATTTGGAACGTGTCGTTTGTCAAAATCGATCAGCGGGATTGGGCCACGCGAACACGAGTGACCCCGGAAGATAAGGTCATGTCGGTGGGACCACGCGATCACACCATTCAACCGGCCAATATTTTGGTAAATACGTATCGGACGGCAGTTCCGGACGACCCGTTTTATTCGGACACGAAGGGACTGCCCATGGGGGCGCTCTCGGCGGACCAGCTCGCTCGCGTCATTGCCCTGGAAATTCAACACAACATCATTGAGAAGTCCATGAGAGGCCACGTGGCCCAGGATGAGATCACGGCGCCCAAGTGAGGAACACAAGAATCAGGTCAATAACCAAGGAGGCTTTTTCAGAAACCTTAGCCTTGAGGGCCGCCCACCGTTTCCTAGCTCGACTCTCGCAAGGTCCGTTCGACTATTAGCAGATGACGATTGACGCTTCCCGCTATCTGCTATCAGCGAAGTGTTGGCTGCTGTCGTCGGACGGTCAAGACATCATCACGGTTTGCGCTTGAAGCGGTGTCGGAATGTCATGACGGGGACGATCTCGACAGATTTGATTCGATGAAGGCTGAGGAGGTCATTGTCGCCGCTGACGAACCAGCAAACACCCGCCGCCAGGGGACACATACCATGTTTGACGTCATTCTCTTTGAGCCGGAAATTCCCTCGAATACCGGCAACATCATCCGATTATGCGCCAATACCGGCGCTGCGCTGCATCTTGTGAAACCGCTGGGTTTTACGCTCGATGATAAGCGATTGCGGCGAGCCGGATTGGATTACCACGAATTCGCCACTCTTATCGTCCATCACAGTTGGGGAGATTGCGCCGACAGCTTGAAAGATCGCCGCATCTTTGCCGTGTCCACCAAAAGCACGCAGCGCTATGATCTGATCGCCTATGCCGATGGCGATGCTTTTGTGTTTGGTCCGGAAACTCGTGGGTTGCCGACGGAGATCCTCGGAACTATTTCCGAGCAACGGGGTATCCGGATACCGATGGTTCAGGGAAGTCGGAGCCTCAACCTATCCAATACGGTGGCGGTGGTCATCTATGAAGCATGGCGACAACTTCAGTTTGGCAAGGGTGTGTGAATGCAGGCGATGCACTTGCTAGTTAGGCTTGCCGTCATGTATCTCATACCGGATAGGTTGTCATAACAGGAGATGTGAATGAACGCTCAAGAAAAACAACAGGCAGTCGAGATCCTCAACAACATCATGGAGCTGGAACTCGCGGGAGTCGTTCGCTACACGCACTATTCTCTGATGGTGTATGGCTACAACCGCATTCCAATCGTATCCTGGCTCAAGAGTAATGCCGACGAAAGCCTCGTCCATGCTCACAAGGCCGGTGAACTCGTGACCTTACTCGGCGGTCATCCCTCTCTTAAAATCGGTACGCTGCTGGAAACAGAGAAGCATGATATTGGAGATATCTTACGAGAAAGTCTCGAGCATGAAAAAACAGCCATCGCGAAATACTATGAATTGTTGAAGGCTTCCGAGGGTAAGTCTATTTTGTTGGAAGAATTTGCGAGGGAGCTGATCGTCGGAGAAGAACTGCATCTTGATGAGGTGAATAAGATGCTACGCAAAGCGGGCGATGTGCACGCATTTAAACCGTAATCCATGGATGCCAAGACACGGCTCTTTTGTATCCGCGGTGAGGAACACTAATCGCGACGTCTTGAGTCGGCTCTTACGTCACATGGCAGAAGCGCACGTCTGACACCGGGATGGTTCAGGAAAGGCCCTTCCCAATATGGCAGAATGCCCGCTGAATAGAATGGGCGACGAGCTTGTAGGAACCCGGGACGTCCACCTTGAACTCCACGATTGCCGCTCCCCGCTGCCGGCACGTTGGTCAATGTGAAATCTCCATTTCTTGAAGTAATCCATACAGTGACTTGCCCTCTTAGTGAGCGAGCCCGTATTTCTTGAGTTTCGTCAGCAGCGTTTTGTAGTCGATCCGGAGGGTCTTCGCGGCCTGGGTCTTATTGCCGTTGCAGGAGTCCAACACGCGCTCGATGTGAAGCCGTTCGATGTCCTCCAAGGATAGCGTGGAGGGATCCTCGGCCGGGGCAGCGGCTCGGCTTTTTGGAAGTGCGTGCAGGACCGCTTCGCGGTTGATAGGTTTTCTCCCTGTATTCATGAGCACCATCCGCTCGAGGACATTGCGGAGTTCCCGGACATTTCCCGGCCAGCCATAGGCCGCGAGCTGCTCCAGCGCGTCCGGTGACACAGTGGAGTGTCCTGTTCCCGGAACGCGCAAGATTTGCAAGATATGCTCAACCAGATTCGGCAGGTCTTCTTTTCGTTCCCGAAGCGGCGGCACCCGGAGCGTGATCGTGTTGATCCGGTAAAGCAGGTCATCCCTGAAGCGGCCTCGAAGCACGAGTTCTTGGAGATCTTGATTGGTGGCGCCGACGATGCGTACGTCGGCCTGAAGGGTGCGTGTGCTGCCGACGGGACGGTATTCGCTCCGGTCGAGGAATCGTAACAGGCTCACTTGCATCGGCCCGGGCATTTCCCCCACTTCATCGAGGAACAGGGTGCCGCCTTCGGCCGCAGCGATAAGGCCTGCCTTGGCTGCCACGGCGCCGGTGAAGGCTCCCTTTTCATAGCCGAATAGTTCGCTCTCTAATAATTCCCGGCTGACCGCTCCGCTGTTGACGGCGATGAACGGCCCATCGGCTCGACGGCTGAGGGTATGCAGGAGGCGAGCGACGACTTCCTTGCCCGATCCTGTTTCTCCTTCGACAAGTACGGGGGCGTTGGAGGAAGCCACATGTGCGATCTGCGCGCTCAGTTTCTGCCAGGCGGGACTCGATCCTTCCACGATGATGTCGCGCGCAAACCCACCATGTCGGGCCGCCAGATTTTCCTGACGCAGGGTGCGCACGGTCTTGAGTTTGGTCAATGCGGCCTTGATCGTTGCCGCATCGAACGGGATGTCTTTGACTAAAAAATCCCAGGCGCCGTTCTTGATGGCATCGACCGCGTCTTTGACCTCCCCGTGTCCCGTCAGCATGAGGACATCGACATTCGGCTGATGTTCCTTGACCCAGCGCAACACAGCTCGTCCGTCGATGCCCGGCATGCGCAGGTCGGTGATGACACAATCGAAGGAAGATGCGGACAGGCGATCGAGGCCCTGCTGGCCGCCGGTCACCGTGTGCACGTCGCATCCTTCCTCGCGGAGCGCCTGCTCCACGATCAGACGCACATATTCCTCATCGTCAATGATCAGCGCGCGCATTATCTGACCTGATCGGGAAACGCCAGGTAGACCGTGGTGCCTTGGCCCGGCGTCGAGTCCGCCCAGACCCGTCCACCATGTTTCTCCATCACCATCTTCACGATGGCCAGCCCGACGCCGGTCCCCTCGTATTCCTGCGGGCTATGGAGTCGTTCGAAGAGCCCAAAGATCTTTTCATTCTGCCCGATGTCGAAACCGATGCCGTTATCCTGGACCCACAGTACTCGGTCCACCGCGGTCCGTTTTCCGCCGATGCGGATATCGGGGAGAGGAGTGTGCCGGGAAAACTTGGCCGCATTATCGAGCAAATTCACTATCGCCTGTCGAATGCTGACCGGTTCGCCGAAGAGATCGGCAAAGGGAAGATCGATATGAATTCTGGGTTTGGGTGCTTGCGCATGACCGAATCGATCCACGACCAGGCTGCCGATCATCTCCAACACATTGAAGCAGGTGCGCGGGAGTTCCTGTTGTTCCAAGCGCGAATACTTGAGTAACGCATCGATCATGTGGGTCAGGCGCAGGGCGGACTGCCTGATTACGTCGATGTGATGGCGCGTTTGGGGATCGGCTGTCTCAGTGAGCTGCTTTTCCAGCAGCGAGGAAAAGCCTTCGATTTCTCTCAACGGGCCTTTCAGATCGTGCGCGACGGAATAGGTGAAGGCTTCCAGTTCCTTGGTCTTGCGAACGACGATTGCGGTCTGCTCGCGAAGGTTTGTGACCATGGACGACACCGCAGCAGCAAGTGTGCCGACCTCGTCTCTATTGGGCCAGGGTTCGAATTGGGCGGTCAAATCATGATGAGCGACTCGATCGGCAGTCATGGCGAGCCTTCGGAGCGGCTGTGCAATGGACCGGCGCATGGCAGTGTAGGTCACAATGATCAGGAGACCGAGGACGGCGACGATTCCCAACACGACCAAACGCGCTTCGCTTACTAGCCGGTCTCCCTCGAGTTTCATCTCCGTATCGATACTCCGATGCACCTCGACTAATGCATTGATGGATCGCTCCAAGCCGGTCACCGTCTCTTCATACCGGCGAATGCTCTCTGCCAGTAGTTGAGAATCGGCCGACTTGTATTCGAGTTGTGCAGTGAATCGGTTTCGATGTGCTGAGAATCGTTTGAGGCCCTCGACGATGTATGCGGTGGCCTGGTCTTCCTGGTCGGCCAGATCGACGCGTTGATGTTGAGTCAGCATGCCGAACAGGATGGGGTGAGTCCGCGCCGCGTGGTTGCTCCGATAGGTGTCGAGCGCTGTGGACATCTGTGCGTGCAACTCATCGATCTGTTTGATGGTCGCCGCATGCTCAACTGACGTGTGATGTTCGACAAGGTGGTGGACGTGCTCGCGAAGACGAGAGAGGTTTTGTTGCATCGTCGCGGCGGTGATGACGGCGGGCACCGTAATCCTCTGGTGACGGTCCACATAGCTATTGACGCGCGAGAGGTAGAACAGAAGTGCCGCAAAGCTGACGAGGAGCAGGGTCAGCATCACTCCGAAGGAGACAAGGAACTTTTGTCCGATGGTGAGATGACGGAACCAGTCGGCGGGCGTCGCTTGCATGCGGCTACAGTATCATAGGGTACGAGCCGGTGTCAGTGGCGTGGTGTTGGCGTGTTGCAGATTTTCCAGTGGTCCGGTGAATTCGTTTGGATGAAACGGTTGTCTACGGATGTCTATTCGCTATACGATCTGTCCATCTTCGTTAACGCTTCCGTGATTCCCATTGTCGCTGCCATGACCGACACGTTCGTTACCCTGCTACTGACGGCGTGCGAGTTCTTCGACGGCGCGTGACCAACTTCCCTGCGGGCTGAACAAAGAGGCAAAGACCTTGTCCCATCCTCCCAGCTCGGAGATCGTGAACAACTGGGATGGCCGCGGGAACAATGCAGAGGTGGCAGTGGCAACTGATGGATGAGTCGGGCGAAAGGCGAATTCGGCAAAGGCCCGCTGCGCCTCTTCGTCATGGAGGAAAGCGATGAATGCTTGCACAATATCCCGCACGTGATGGCGGTCAACGTTCCGATCGACGATCGCAATCGGGTTCTCCACGAGCACCGTTTCATTGGGAATGATGAGTTCATATGGGCGTCCCTGCTTGATGCGTGGCGCCAGTTCGTTCTCGTAGGTCACGATCACGTCTCCCACGCCGCGCTCGAAAGTCGTCACCGACTCCCGGCCGCTTTTATCCATCACCTTCACATTCCGTTGTGTTCGCTTGAGGAGGTCGACGGCATAGTGCTCTGCCTCGGTGTCTGATTGTCCACGTTGCTTCCCGAGCTTCAGTCCGGCGCCATAGATCGCGATGATGTCCCACATCGCCCCGCCGGAGGTTTTGGGGCTGGGATAGAGAACCTCGATGCCGGGTTTCGTCAGATCCTCCCATCCCTTGATTCCTTTCGGGTTGCCCTTGCGGACACCCAGTGCTACGACGGACGTCGTGACCACGCCTTGTTGCGGCCCCTGTTTCCAATCATGGGTGATCAGCCCGGCCTTTATCAGGTGCTCGAGGTCGCTCTCCAATGACAAGGCGGCAATATCCGCGTCCAGTCCACCGACGATGGCACGGGCCTGGGCGCCGGATGCCGCAAATGAACTGAGAATGCGGATGGATTCACCGGTCTTCTGCTTCCAGAATTGCTCGAAAGCTGGATTGATACGTTTTTCATACGCTTCCTTCGGCACGCTATAGGCGGCGAGGAGCAATTCTCTGGTCTCGGCGCCGGCCGATCCATGATGGAATGTGAGGAAGGACAACAGTGCGAACACTCGTATGGCAATTCTATAGGTCATTGTGAAGCACACTCCGTTCGTGACGTGATGGATCACTCTCTGTTGTCGAGCCACTGCATCAGATCCGACAAACGGGGACCTGGGGCATAACTCTGACGCCCGCGTTTTTGAAAAAAGACGGGAAGTCCGCGGCGGGTCGCTTCGGTCCGAACCTTTCTTGCCAGCGTGTGGTTCACCAGATCCAACACCACCACCACGGCTTCCGTGTCTTTGGGGATGGACTTCGCCAAATCCCGCGTCTTGCACCCGCTCCAATGCTCGACATAGCTGTGGCCGCGGGCGTGCCCGCTGTATGATTGCATCCACCGAATCACCGCCGACGACCAGGATTGCCATAGAGTTTCTTTCCTGTTGCTCTTGTGGTAGGACGGCCATGGAGCCAGTCCGGATCAGCTTAGGGCTTCGGCGGAGGTGTTTCTCTGCCGCGATCCAGTCCTGGTTGGACCGGCATAGAGGACAGAGCCTCTCGATATCGAATCTGCAGGTCTTCGCGCTGATCGGGGGCGAACAATGGCCCGCCGGAACTCACCTTGACCAGGTACTCCTCAGGCTCGAAATTCACATCGAATTCTGCTGAGACTTCAGGAACGTTCGGCATCTGGCGGTCATACTTGCTGATGTCCGGCCCCGGACTATGCCGATCATGTATCGCGCTCAACGACAAGAACAGAATAGGGTCTCGCAGCGAGAGCCAACCAGTGGTGGTTTCTTCTTCTCCGTGCTCGGTCGCATGGCTCAAATGGAAGTAGATGCGTTCGGACGGAGAGGCCTGGGCCAGTGCCTTGGACAGCGCCGGTGCTAGGACGAGGATCTCCTCGTCCCGAAACGCCCTGGTCTTATCGGCCTGACCGACGAATAACCGGTGAACGACGTTTCGCCGCTCCCATGTTCGGACTCCTCGGAGCAGCGTACCGATCTCGGTGGCGGACAAGGCAGCTGGGTGTGTATTGGCTGTCGAATCGGGATCCTGCTCCAAACGGACTTGGTTCAGCCCCGATTGATAGATCGGCTTTGATGGTGTGACAGGCTTGCTCGCGCACCCGGCAACGATGATCAACCCAACCAGAACGAGCAAGGTTTGAACTAACCATGACTGTTCCCGGTTGGCTGTATCTCTGATGCTATTCATCGGTTCACCTCGCCTCGCTGGGCCACTCCGACGTCGGGGGAGATGCGATCGAATCCATATTCTTGTAATGAGGCTTGGATCTGAGGTGTGAGCAGGAACTCAATGAACTCGCCGGAGCCTGAGATATTCTGGGCTGTCCATACGGTTGCGACCCCATAGCGGACCGGTGTGTGGGACTCTGCCGGCGCCGTGTCCAAGATGCGGACCTTGGCATTGGAGACGGCATCGGTTCGATACACAATGCCGATCTCAGCTTCGCCCTTGGCAACCAAATCGAGTACGGCACGTGAATGTTCCCCAAAGACGTACTGGGATTTGAGCCGGAGTTCGAGATTGCTGTATTTCAGGAATTGAGCGGCTACTTTCCCCACCGATGACGTCTTTGGATCTCCGACCGCGAGTCGCCGGACCGGGACCGATTGAAGATCGTGAATTGAGCCGACTGGGGCTGGGAGGGCAGTTCCCGTGATCAAGACCAGGGATGTCCCCGCATAGGCGCGCTTGGTCCCTTGAATGACCAGTCCCTTCTTATCGAGTTGTTCGATTTCTTCAAATAAGGAGGGCAGGAACACATCGACCGGTGCTCCTTGCTCGATCTGATTGCGGAGCGTTTGCGATGGCCCGTAGATGACTCGTACGCTGATCTCACGGTGTTGTGCCTCGAAGAGCGGAAGCACCTTCCCCAGTGCCTCTTTGAGACTATTGGCGGCGGCGATAGTGAGTGTTTCCGGTTGCGCATGAACCGGCGACGCTGTCCAGATGGCGACAGCCAAGATACTGAAGAAGAACATCATCCCTGACCATGTGCGTTGGCGTCTCATGATAGGTCTCCTGTCGGTGGTGAAATATCCCTGTGCTCAGAAATAGAACTGATATTGAACATTGATCCGGTTTTCGACGAGATCGCTGCCAAATCCTGACAGGCTTTCCCAGGGGAATCTGTCCGGTGCGCGCCCCCCGCTTCCATAGGTGACATTCGAATAGTCGACGACGAGACGGTTATTGTACGTACCGTCAAAACTATAGTTGATGGCGGCGCCGAACTCTTTGACCAAGTCATGAGTCTGCTTGGTTGATGGATCCATGAATCCATACCGGACGGCGAGTTCGAGTTTCCTCGGGATAATGTATTTCCCCACTTGAGCGTACCAGCCATAGGCCTGCCCGAGTTCCACCGGGGGACCTAAGATGATTGCGGTGGCCGGGTCGAACGGAATTGAACCTGAATCGGCGTTCCGCACCCGCTGGTGCCTGTAATATCCTTCACCTTGTAAGGACCAGCCTTGGTACTTCGCAATGAAATCGACTTCATATGTTTGAAAATCGTAGATACCCCCCCCAAGAAGGCGACCATTGTAGCTCTTCGTCACAGATTGGCGATATGCACGGGACACAATGTCGGACCGGATGGAGCTGAGGTAGTTCTGGCCGGGGTTGTAGGCGTATCCGGCTCCGATCGCCACTTGTGGCACGCGAGAGTTGAGAATATCTCCCTGGCCATACCCCGGATTGCCGGAGATCTTGTACAGCAGCCGAGCGGTATATAGAAGTTCCCCGGTCATGAAGCGGGTGTCATAGTTGAACGTTCGACGTTGGGAAGCGGGGAGGTCCAAGTTGTTCGGAAGCGCCTGGCTGACGGCTGTTCCTTCTCGTGACAGGTTCGTCCCGGCTCCATTCCAGACGCCGATCGCGTAATTGAATTTGTATCGATCCTCATCGCTGAGTATCGTGATCCCGATGTCGCGACTGTTGACCTGGTTGGCCGCGAACGCCTGTTGGACGATCAAATTGTCCGCAAAGGTCGAGGTGGCGATCGAACTGATGAGGGCACGATTGAACCAGACCCGCTGTTGGCCGACCTGGACGGTCGCGAAGGGAATATGCCAGGACGCCACATAGGCATCCAGCAGCCTGGCCGTCCCGCTGCCGCCCTCTTGGTTCCATGCCGTCTGGTCGAAATGGACGGAGAAGTTGTAGCGAAGGTCGGGATCGAAGGCATACCCCAGGAACTGGATGCGCGTGCGTGGAACCGAAAAAGTGCTCGAATCACTCTGCTGCCTGACGGCTCTGTACTCGACCTGCCCGCCCAAAATCTCCGGATTCCGTGAGTCTCCGATCGTCCCCCACGCGTTATTGTAGGTGCTGAAGGAGTAACGCGCCTGGGTGAGAAGCCGCATTTTGAGCAGGAATTTCGAGCCCACGCGAATATTCAATCCGTTGTTCACATCGACGCTGTAGTTCGATTTCGCTGCGTATTCCTTTGCCTCGATGACTTTGAGCCCTTTCTCGTACTCCTGTTGGGTGATGATGCCCTTGAGATAGAGGTACTTGAGGCCCGGGTCTTCCGTGGATACATATTCCCACTTGCCATCTTTCTTCACGAGCTGGCCTTCCTCGACCGCTCGGGCGAGCGGTGCGGAAACTATGACGAATCCAAAAATGAGAAAAGGAACCACGCCGAACGCTCTCATGTCTCGATCCCTCCATGACATGAGAACCTCCGGTGGTCCGGTCAGTTCCCGAATTTATTTCAAGTGCAGAATATGTAGGGCACAGTAACCTGGTAGCCCTATCGACAAAAATAATGCCCGTCCATTTCAGCGTTCACGTTCGAACCGTAATTTTTCACGCCGTTCGATTTGGACGACCTGGGAATCGTGAATAATGATTTCCACCGAACCGAAACGAATGCCCCGCAGCGCTGAAACAACGTGCGTCAGATCCTGTTCTACGCGGGCTTCGCAATTTCCTATGCGGTCTGCGTTCGGCATGTGAGGATCCTCCAGTCTTTAATCTTGATTATTCCGATGAGGTTACAAAATAATAAAGTTGAATAAGAAAGTCAACAATTATTTAAAATGCGGGGAAAAAACTTACTTGGGCCATTATGCTGGCAGGCATGATGAGGATGGTTTATTAATTAAAATAGATAGTTATAAAAATTAAGGCTATACGGACCTCGGCTCTTTTGATCAGGTCAAGAGGCAACGGGGAGGGCTGCTGCTAATGCTGATGAGAAAGGGTGGCACTGCACTCTCGGAAGGAATCACACTTTAATAATATGTAAATAATATGTATGGGCGGGAAAAACGAAAATCATTCTGGCAGGATTCTATACATAATGCCCTCCGGCGGCATCGTGCAGAGCATTTGTTCGACCGAACCCGTCATTGCCGAGCGGTGGGCCATTGAATCGGTAGCGGTCAAGTTCTGCCGATGGCCTGTTCAGCTTGTGGGAAAGGAGGGCAGGGAACACAAGAGGGTGCATTCCCTGCCCGTAAGAGCCTGGTATGGTCGGCGCATACCCGCTCTCTTCCACTTGACGACATCGAGGAATCGATTAATTGAAAACACCCCATTTCCCCTGATTCATCTCGGCCGCGCGGGGATTCTCTCGTCATGTCCGCACGTCACCTGTGTGAGGAGACGCGGATGGAGGCGAGGGTGGCCGGGGTAGCGGCGACGGATGCAAATGGCATCAGGAGGAATGTGCACTGTGACCCGATCCCACGCACGAGGTGGGCGATTCAGCCAGAAGGGGCTTTGTGTACTCGAGAGTGTCCAGAATCGGCCAAGAATCTTCACAATCAACAGGGAATCGAATTCTCGATTGGCTGCAAGGACTATTCGAGCGGGCCAATGATTGTCTTCCGAGGGATGAACCCATCGGGGAGGACTCAACATGACATCGTTGGCAAGGATATCGAGTATGACTTGCTGACCTATATCGAGATCATTCGGCTGACCTGTCAGTGGCGTAGGGACGAAATCGATGAGACCGCTGTCCAGTGTATGGACGCGATAGGTCAAGCAGGGAGAATGACGACAGGCAATGATGGTTCCGACCAGTCTGTTCTTCACGAGAACATATGGAGGCCGTACATTCTGGACGTCCGGAGTTGCCTCGATTGTGCGCGCCATCAGGGCCATGGTGACCTCCTTGCTGAGATGTTTCTGAACGCGGAACCCGTTTAGCGGAACCCGTTTAATGGTAATATTGCCCCGCTCCTACATACTTACCGCCCGCTCCATGCCGGTCCGGCTTCCACTCTGTCTTCCGGATGACTTATCCGAGCTTGAGTGTTTCGAGAATGGGATCTCTCCGGGCTTCTTAATGATGCCTCTGTCACCGCACGATCCATTGCCAAGGCCATAGACGTCACGGCATAGCGGCACGACGAGCACATCCAGAATGCTCCGTTCGACACGAGCGTTTCTGCGGTGCACTCTGGACATGTGCGTACCGCCAGACGACTCCGTCGCACTCCATTCATTGTTCATCTCCTCTGGTGTTGTTTCCGAACGAGAGACAGCCGTTCGTCTGAGTTCTTTGAATCATGGACGCACTGTATCAGAATATTTTACATAATATCAAGTATACTGTACCACTCGCTCTCAACTGGAAGAGGCAAAGGAGAACAAGAGTCAAAAAAAGGGGAACGGCGTGATCAACGGCCATGTGAGGTTCGAGACCATCAGGGAGATTGAATTTAGGTTGAATCCGGACCAGGGGGCCGATTCAATTCTGCTAACCAATGGAAGAAAGGGGAGCGTCAGCCGCCGTTCATGCGCAGTTAAGGTGTCTCCGATTTCAAGAAGGACAGGTGACGGCATCAGGAATTAAAAAAGCCGTGTTAAGAATGAGACATTGCATGTTCCAGCATAGTTGACAGAGAGCAAGCTATTGTGATATTCCCGCCCCGCCATGGGTGAAAAGCATAAAGCAGAACGTCCGGACAATATCGAGAATCGCCTGCGCAATCTCCGCACAGCCCGCGGATGGTCGCAAGGACAACTGGCCGATGCCGCCCACATCACACGCCAGGCTGTCTGCGCCATCGAGGCTAATCACTATCTGCCGACGACCGCCGTTGCCTTACGTTTGGCCGGCGCGCTTCACTGTAAAGTTGAAGATCTGTTCAGCCTGATCAGTACCGGAGATCTCATCGAAGGGGATCTAGTCCGTACGAATCTCACCAAACGCGGCCTGCTGTCTCGTGCGCGTGTCAAGGTTGCAATGGTCGGGGACCGGTTTGTCATTCGGCCCATGTCTGCGCTCGGAGAAATATTGAATTCTACCGTGCCGGCCGATGGTCTCATTGTGGACCAAGGTCCTCTCCGCCGCGGCGACAAGGCTTTGACTCGCGTCAAAGTCCGCTTGTTGAGAGATCGCCGGGCAGTCGAGCAAGAAATTGCCGTGGCTGGGTGCGATCCGGCTATTTTTTTGGCCGGTGAGTATCTTCGCCGTCGAGAGAACGGCATCACTGTCGTGGGATGGTCGATGGGAAGCGCGGCAGCTGTGGAAGCAGTCAAGGCAGGCGAAGTCCATGTGGCGGGATTGCACGTGGTTGATGCCAAGTCAGGCGAGTCGAATCTACCGTTTCTCCGCAAGCACCTTAAAGAGGATAGTTTTACGGTTGTCACGTTCGCGACGTGGGAGGAGGGCTGGATTATTGCCACTGGAAATCCTAAAGGCATTCGAGATGTCGGGGATGTGGTGAGGAAAGATGTCAGGTTGGTCAATCGTGAAAGCGGCGCCGGGGCGCGTATGTTACTTGACCGCAAGTTGACGGAGGCCGGGATTAAACCCGAACAGGTCAAGGGCTACGACCGTGCGGCCATGTCGCACTTTGAAGTTGCGCGGTTGGTTGCGGAGGGTCATGCCGATGTCGGCATCGGCGTGCGGTCGGCTGCCATGGTTCTTGGACTGGATTTTGTCCCATTGCAAGTCGAGCGATATGACCTCGTGATTCCCACCAAACTCCTCAAAGCGAATCGAGGGTTGGAGCAGCTGCTCGACACGATCGTGAGTCGTCCGTTCCGCACGGAGATTGAGGCGTTGGGGGGGTACGATACAAGTCAGACAGGCAAAGTGCAGTCGCTCCGTATCGGCTAGCCCATCGAAGGCATAATCGGAGGACGATCATGAAGGCAGTTGGAGTAGTGCGGGATAGACATCATGCGATTTTCCCCATAGCAATATTGTCCCTCACCCTGTGGTTTGTCTTTGCAGCTTATACGTATGCTGTGGAGTCGTTTGTCATTGCGACATCGCCGAGCCTCAAGGCGGTATTGGAACAACTCAGTACCGGTTTCGAGCAGTCTCATCCTGACGTGCGGGTCAAGCTGTACTTCGACAGCGGGTTGGGCCTTAGACAGACAATTGCCGGAATGGAAAATAGCATGGTGGGTCAGTACTTCATCGGGACGGGCCCGATACATCTTATCGCCCCGGGAGGCGATGAAGTGATCACACGGCTGGAACAGAGATACTACGTACTGCGAGGGACGAAACGATCGTACGCGCAGGATCAGCTCGTGCTGGTCGTGCCGGAATCTTTGGTGGATGCGCCGGAGTCTCTAGAAGTCATGAGTCGGGGACCTGCTCGGCTGGCGATCGCTGAACCAGTCAGGACCAGTCTCGGTAAACAAACGCAAGCAGCTCTCCGTGCTCTCGGATTGGATTCATCCTTCAAAGGTCGATTGGATGAAGCTACTGATTCACGGGGAGTGGTGGACCATGTCTTGAGCGGGGAAGCGGATGCCGGAATCATTTATGGTCATGAGGCTGTGAAAGAACGGCAGCGGTTGCGCGTTGTCTCGATCGTCCGTAAAGGCTATGAACCCACCGTACACTCGATGGCCATGGAGCGATATTGTCCCAATCGGTCTCTCTGCACAGAGTTTCTTGAATATATCCAAAGCCCCGAGGCGCAGGCCCTCGTCCGTCAAGCCGGGTATGGATTGCCTGGAAGTCAGGAGAACACGAAGGATCCTCGCTAGCGAGGTAAGTTTTTTTTTGGGTCTAGAGAGCAAGTATACAAGTCTTAATGACATCTATATTACAGTACAGCAAGTTCTAATTAGGAGGAGGATCGATGCGGACAAGATTGCCAGGGAGGGACGCGCAACGGGTTGGCTTACTGATCCTCGTTGTTGCGTGGGTGACAGTGGTCATGACGATTGGATGTGCGAGGCTCCCCTATACCACGCTCACGGTACATGAGGACGAGTGGGTAGTCGTCACGATTCAGCAGGAGGTAGAGCCACGTGCTTACACTCATCCGGTACAAATAAAGCCCGCGGATATAGCCAGCATTTTTCGAGGATTTTCGATACGTGAACAGCAACGTCTTCCCCTGCGTTGGTTCGCCGAGGAGACACCCCCGAAACCGCTGCTCCGAGAAGATGAGCTGCAACTCTTGGCACCCCACCTCGCCAGTGCCGTGCAGCAGGTCGGCACGAACGAACGGGCACATTTTGAAGTACGGATGCCGGGCTTTAATCCGCGGTACCGCCGCGATACCGTCGCGGGCTGGATTGCTGTTCGAGATCCCTATTTGTATCTCACCGTCGAGTATTTTCACACGCAGATCCCTGTCAGGAAATCCGACATGTACGACTACAACTATCCCACCCCCCCGCCTACGCCCCGAGATTACATCCTTTATTTCGAGCCGGGCCGGTTTTGGATCACCGACGACAAAGGGATCCGCGCGGTCGAGTTCCGACAATTCATCAAATCCGCCGAGGCGGGAGCAGTAACGCCGCGGCCATCGCCGCCTGCTGCTACTCCTTAGATCCACCTTCCTTCTCACTCATGGTCTCCCACTCAATAAGAGAGGAACGCATGAATACGATATTGCGACGGATCGATGTGTGCTTCAACCCTGTGCCAGTCCAATATATGGGGCTGGTGGTGCTCGCTCTTCTCATCATTCTGACCCCTGACCTGTCCGGCGAAGCATTGGCCGCAGACACCGGAAGATTGGTTGAGAAAGACGGGAAATATGTGTTCGTCGAAGGCATGGATCCTTCCCTGAAGTTACTGCTGGAGCGGTCCGTCAAGAACGGCATGATCACGCAAGAGGAATATGACCGGGTCGCGGAGGAATCTGAAGAGCGCAATCGTCTTTTGATGCCGAGTTTCCGAGGGTGGTACGACAGAGGATTCAACCTTTCCTTCAATGACAACGCCTTTTTTCTAAAGATTCGGTTCCGCAGTCAGCTCCGTTTCACGCAACGGTTCCGCAACGATGCCTGGCGCAGTCCCGGAGAAGCCAAGAACTTTCCTGAACTGCTGGGGGTATTCGGCGATTATCGGGCCAATCGCTCGGAGAACAGCGCATCTACGTTCAATGTGAGACGGCTGCGATTCTATTTCATGGGTCATCTGTTTGATCCGGACTTTAAATACTATATCCAACTTCGGGCAGAGACGGCTGAGAATGCGCAGTCTCCTGGGGCTCTCTCACTCCTCGACATGAATTTCACCTCAACGCACTTTAAATGGACAAACGTACAGTTCGGCCAATATAAGGTGTATTTCAATCGCTCGCAGATCAATGCGACTTCTTCGATGCAGTTTGCGGATCGCGCATTGGTTCAAGATGCCTTCACGGCGAGCGGGCTGGATCGACGGGATATCGGCATCACCATTATGAATGATGAAGAACTGTTTCCGATCAATTACTACGTCGGTGTCTTTAACGGAGCAGGGCCGAGTTTTAATCGGCTCGGCTCGTTCGGGTCGGAACAAGCCACCGTAGGTTGTCCTGGTGGGCAAACTAGCGGGAATCCTTTTCCCTCTCCGCCTGGATGTCCTGCCAATCAACGCAATCTGAACGCGAATCTGCGTCTCGATGTCGATCGACTCCTGTATGTCGGACGATTGAACTGGAATATCATGGGAAGGCCGGGATATGGGGAAGGCGATCTTGCCTATTCTGAATCCCCCCAGTTAGCGGTTGGTGGTGGCTATGCCTACAACCCCGGCGTCAATACCAGTTCCGATAATGCGTTTGTCGGACTAGATCTGGCCAATCTGAATATCAGACGTCAACTTGCGGCCTTTGGCAATGGACGACAGCTGGGACTGGGCATCGTGGATTATTCCACCTGGGCAGCCGATGGAATCTTCAAATATCGCGGCTTTGCAATTCAAGGTGAGTTTTATTTTAAGAATGTCATCCGTCATCAAAAGGAATTGCCCTGTATGGCTACGACGGCAGCGGGTGTCTGTACCACGACGGCACCCAATCAATTTGGGAATGCCATGGGGTGGTATGTCCAAGCTGGGTACTACTTGATACCTAGGAAGGTGGAGGTAGCGGCTCGTTTTGCCTATTGGGATCCGGACACCCACTCGGCAAATGATCTGATCAAAGAAACCGATGTGTCCTTGAACTGGTTTCTAAACGGGACCTATGATCATCAAATCATGGTGACATACAGCAACACCCAATTTGGGACCGGGGGGTATGCGATCGGCCGGAGCGCGCCATTACCGCCTGGGTCTGGAACGGTGCCCCTCGATGCGGTTGGCAGGACATTGATCGAGAATGCGATTCGAGTTCAGTACCAAATTTTCTTCTGACGAAGCTGAGGAGCGAGTTCCTAGATTCATGACATTCACATGGTGGTAAGAGAGAAGGTAGGGCGGCCATGTATACACCGGATGAATACTATGGCCTGGAAGGAGATATGCCTGAATGAGGAAATACAGACTTTCCATATTCATGTTGATATTCGCGATGCTGTGCAGCCAAGCGTTCGTGTCCAGGAGCTGTGCTGAGGAATTGACCATTGCCGTGGCATCGGATCTAAACTTCGCGATTAAGGAGTTGGTTGCGAAATTCGAAGCAGAAAAGGGCGCTAAGATCAAGCTTTCGCTCGGCTCATCTGGCAACTTCTTTGCCCAGATTCAGAATGGTGCGCCGTTCGATTTGTATCTCTCGGCTGATATGGGATATCCCAAGAAATTGGAAGAGGCCGGCCTGACGGTGCCAGGTACGCTGTATCGATATGCGGTCGGCCGTATCGTGGTCTGGGCTCCCCAGATATCTCACCTAGATATGGGGAAGGGACCAGACCTACTACGGGATCCCGGTATCAAGAAGATCTCCATTGCTAATCCCAAACACGCGCCTTATGGCCGTGCCGCAGTGTCGGCTTTGAACTATTTCAAGCTCTATGATCTGACCAAAGACAGACTCGTATTGGCCGAAAACATTTCTCAGGCTGCTCAGTTTGTGGAGTCCGGAGCGGCGGATCTCGGCATTATCGCCCTCTCTTTGGCACTTGCCCCGGTCATGAAGTCGGGACGGTATTGGGAAGTGCCATCAGAGGCGCATCCGGTACTCGAACAAGGGGCAGTGATTCTGAAACGTTCGACCAATCAGGAACTCGCGAAGCAGTTTCTGGAATTCATGAAGGACTCTGAAGGCCAGGAGATCATGCGGCGCTATGGCTTCACTCTCCCGAATTAACAACACCATCTTTATGGCGGCGGTCTGCCTCGCAGGTGTAGGTTGCAGCGACGCAGTGAA
>DAISKX010000004.1:0-21342 GCA_036820725.1 Nitrospiraceae bacterium | reverse complement strand
AGACTGCCGGGTCGCGCAATGGCTCGAACACCGTTCCCTTAACGCGGGGGCCACCGAGAAAGGTCCGCAGATCCACGTCGCCCGTGGTGCCATCGACAAATGTGACCTGTAACAGCAGGTCAGGCGTGGCATTCACGGAAACAACACGCCAAGGCACGACATGACGGATAGCCGGTTCTACGTCAGGGGGAGTTGGCTGCATGATTCGAACCTAAGCCACCGCATATTCCAGCGCACTAAGATTCTCGATGCGCTTGGAGGCGTTCAGGATTTCGATACCCACGATTTTCCCATTGTGATCGTAATCTAAGATGATGCCGGGCGTCTCTTCGTCACTTTCTTCCACAACGGCATTACTGAACTCGATAGACAGCACATCCACCTCGTGGTCGTATTTCACTCTCATGGGCTCTCAATCGACCCCGGCATTGCTACTCTTCGAGTTATCGTGCCACCTGATAAATGATCGGTCGGTAACGCGGCACAGGGATCGGCTTGCCCTCCCGCTCGGCGGCTTCCAGCCAGACGGCTTTCGCACGCTCCACTTCGCCGAGCGCTGCTTCCGGCGTCTGCCCAAAGGCTGAGCACGACTCAAGGTCTGGGATATCTGCAATGTAGCCTCCGTCTTCCTCACTGTAAAAAATATTGATGTGGTAGTCGCTCATGGCGTTTTCTCCAGCGTGATGTTGTACCGCTCGATCAGTCGCATGAACTGGCGAATTTGATAGGGCTTGGCCTCACCGGCAACTTCTTGGAGATTGACCAACTCCGCCACCATCGGATGCGAGAAGATATGATGGCTTCCGCTGACACGGACTTGGTGAAAGCCAAATGCTCAAGGCGGTCACGAAGCCGGTCGGCGAGATGGGCCTCACGCGTCAGGCATCATCCAGTTCGTTCGTTCGGAAGCTCCGGCAGACTTTCTTGCAGAAGTAGTGACACGATGAGGACCAGACTACCGAGAAGCAAGTTCCCGAGCGTGAGCAATTTCCCGTTGCCCGACAGGGCGGACCTGTGAAGCTTCGAGCGTGATCACCGCGGCGGTCTTTCCTTCCAAGGTAATGAACTCCACCTCGTAGGCCTGCCCATCACGATACACATGGATAACAGTGCCCACATCGCCGGGTAAAAGTCCTTCCGCCGGTACGACCGCCAGCAAGACAACCGTCTCATGTTCCTTAATCATTGTGAAGACTCCTGCTCTCTTGGATACGCGGTCACTAATCGGGGTGTATCGCGCCCCGCATCTACAACCCACACCGTACGGATAAGGGGTACTTGACCACTTGGCGCGATCAATACACCGTCTACAATATACTTCTGACCGTGAAGAGATGTCATGCTTTTTGTCACAGGAGCGTTGTGCGCCACCTGGCGTAAGGCCTCAGCTAACACCTCCCAGGCATCTCGCTGGAATCCCATGGAGGTGAAGAACTCTGCCTTGCCCTTACCGGTTGGATGGGACAGACTGAGCAAAGTAATCCCTCACTTTCTCACGCTCAACGACAGCCTAATCTTTGTTCGGCAGGTCCATTTTCAGATCACGGCAGCTTCAACCCTCGTTTATGCCGTCGTCCCTGAGAACGTTGCAGTAGTTCCAGCGTTTTTTGATGTGGCCGAGGGATTCCGGATTTTTCTTGGCCTGCCCGATGAGTCGAGGAAAGCAGATAGTGAATGACTTTGCCTTTGGAACGCCAGTTGGTCTGCACGGGGTAGCTTCATGATTCCACAGATAGAACCATCGATCACCTTTTTCTATAAGCCATCTTCCAAATCTCTTTACTCCGACAGAACTCACCCCATCGCGGTGAACCTTGCAGTTTCAAAGACCGCCTACTCAATACCAAATCCTGCCTTCGAGCAGTTCGCAAGGATCGGTGGATTGAGAAAACTTTGCGAGGTTGTCGACCCGCTTGTGCATGACGAGTGCAGAGACCGCGGCATCAAACGCATCCTCGCATGAGATGGCGACGGTCATGAACTGCTTTGAAAGTTCCGGGAATTTCGCGCGCAGATATGTCCTGCGTGCGTCACGTGAGGATTTATTCACGGGACCGGTCAAGGCACGCGGATAAATCTCCACGACTGTGGGCAAGCCGGGACGGTGGAACGGCCAAATGCTGAAGCCGGCTTCGTGTAGAATTTTTAGGATGGGCATCCCGCGAATCGAACCAGTTCCGACTGCACCAGCTCCGCCGATCTGAAACACAGATTTCGGCCTGATCCGTGAGCCGTGAGCAGCACAGTCCAGCTCAGTCTTTCGAAATCGTTGACCCTCCGTAGGACATGTGGTTCCGGAGCGTCCCCAGAATGGGATGGAGCAGGAATGAAGCCATCCCTCGCCGTCCGTAGCCACGTGCGCCCAGACGTCGAATGCCGTCTTGACTCCGAGCGTCTCACAAAACCACAGAGGAAACGAAAACGCGAAATCGAGGCCAACGACAAATCGCCGGTCCTTCATCGCCTCTTCGATCAACAAACGGGCGATCTCTTCCCGGCTTCGTCCGTTTTCCAACCGGACTAATTCACCTCGACAGACTTCTGCAAGCCAGATCTTCCGCCAACCATTGAGACGGTCACCCGACCAATCGATGGCAAAGATACGAGGGAGGCTATCCATGCTTGTAGGCGGTGCTTATGAGGCTGAGTTGCGGTCCATAGGCAGAGTGGAATGTGTGATTACAAGACCTAACCCCATATTCGCGCGCATGATATGAAGATCTGCGCCGAAGTCGTGGCATGGATGTTTTCGTGCCATTGTCGCGCCACTCGGCGAACCGGCGTCTGAGAAAAGGCTCCCGACCCCTTAACTTGTCCCACCGGCAAACCAGCCAGGTGCTTCGCCGGAATGTCCCGCCCCGCCCTCATCCGGCGTCACTGTGCCGTGAGTCAGCACCGCCTCGATCGTCTGTTCGAAATTCTTCTCCGAGATATCGACCATGTCTATTTCCAGGGGCCGCCGGCCGGCCAATTGGAGTCAAAAACCTCGCCTTTGGCAGCGGCCAATATCGGTGGCATGAGAAACCGTTCGAGCCGAGGCAGCACTTGCTCAAGGGTGAGACTCTCCACATAAAGTCCCGTTCGCTTGAGGAAGCCTCTCCACTGAGCTTGCTTGTCTCGGTCGGTGGAAAACTCGGACGTTAAACAAAGAGGTGGTACCATCGGCAGGGACGTGTTCCGTCTCTCGAATGTGGCACGGATCGACCGCGAAAGCGATTCGCCCTCACAGTCAAATTGCCCGGCCAGAAACCAGAGGTCAAAGAAATCCTTCATGCGGCTATTGGCGATGCCAAGCTCGACCATTGCGTGAAACTTCTCCGCGACTACCGTTTCGCGGGGATAGGCGAGAAGCCAGGGAGCCGGAAAATCGAGGATGGTGGGATATTTGAGTGGTTCCGGTTTCGGCAGCACCGCGTCTCCAAAACCGATATCGACTTGAATGGGGATGCGAGCCACACCGAGTCGAGCCTCGAAGGACAACCGAACGCCTTGGTACTCATCCCCTTCACGAATCTCCCTGCCGCTGATGGTTTCAGCCATGAATGCAAGTCCGTCATCCTCGACCGGAACTCGGCAGATCTCTTGAAATGCCTGTACGAGTGCGTCAACATTCGGATCACCCTGACCGAGAAGGTCTAGGTCGCGCGTCGCGCGGTGAGGGATGTGGCTCCAGACAGAAAACAGGAGTGCGCCTTTCAGGATGAAACGATCGCGATGCGCGGAACGACTGAGGCGATACATCAACCGTTCCAGCGCATAGTAGATGAGCGTGAGCTGAAAATCTTCGCCGCGTTCTCGCGATCGGTTCAGCAGGCGTTGGCGGACGGAGGCGGCAACATCCTTGAGCGCCTTCTGGGTCATACCAGAGCCTCCAGGTACGGTCGCATGACTGCCGTGACGCGGCAGATCTTCGCAAAACGCCAGAGATCGTCCATCCCGCTCCGATACTTTCGTCGATACTCCCGTAGCGCTTCCAGCGCGACATCCAGGCCGATCTTGTTTCGAAACTTGAAGCAGTCGGCCACGGTCTTGGCTGGACTGAAGACCCGGACGGTCACGCCTTCGAGAATCCGCTTCTCGACTCCGCTCGAGAGGCTGGCGTCGGAGAAATGAACAATGTGTAGGGACGGCCCCTGTCCTTGAGGACGCCAGGCCTTCACCCCGATCGCCATCCACACTTCAAAGGGATTTTGCGTCGTCAGCTGATGAAACCGGAGCGCCGATAGAAGGCAGACCACACCACGCGGCACACGTTGACTGGCTTCCACGAGCGTCCGGTGTTCTGTCGCTGATCCGCCGGGTATGCTGTACAGACCGGTCCCCACCCTCGTCAGGTGGCCTGCCTTGACCAAGCGCCGAAGCTGCTCGCGTGGGATGCCATGCCGAGCCAGGTCTCGTGGCCGGACAACACCGGCTCGACGCACAACCGTAAGCGTTTTGTCTTTGACGGTCTTGCTCATGGATGTGACAAAGCCTCGGACGATGTTAATAAGTACCGAGGATTTGTAACATTCCCAAAGAGCCGGGTCAAGGACCGATAGACAGCTTGGCTAGCTGGATAGAAACGTCAGCACATCCAGACAAGTGCCAACATATTTATCCAGCAGCCGGCGGGACGGACACCGCCTCCCGCACGTCGATTTTGCCGGTCACGGCGGCGGAGATAAGGGCGGTGCGGTATTCCTTCAGCTTCTCGATCGCCTCATGAACTTTGGTGATCAGGGCATCGAGCTTGGAGGTTTGATTGATAAGTAGGTGAACGATCGCCTGTTGTTCTTGTAATGGAGGAACCGGTACTGGTATTGCGCCAAGAATTTCAGTATTCACGTTGTCCATCGTTGCAGATTGCAACAATAGCCATTCGCTCACACCCCTCGTAGACCACCAGAACAACGTTCACCGTCTCTATTGTGGTGTGAAAACCCTCTGGAAACAACCATTGTACTCTGTCTAAGCTTCACGCGTGTCCATAACCCATAGTCTTTTCGACCACACCCTGCCATTTATCATTAGTTCCCAGTTCCCTGTCATATGCTATTTGCCATCAGCTATACGCTCTCGTCTTCTGACCATAAGCCATTCGCCATAAGCTCTTCTCTTTGCTCCGCCGCCGCTCATGCCGTCATCGCGGAGGACGTTGCAGTAGTTTCCTGGTGCCGATCAACCAGCAAAGACTCCCGGTACCTTTGTCTGTCATCTCAATCATTAGATGGACGATCTCTTCCCGGCCTCGTCCATTTTCCAACCGGACCAATTCACCACGAGATACTTCGGCGAACCAGATCTTCCGCCCACCATTGAGACGGTCACCGGACCAATCGATGGCAAAGATGCGGCATGGGTGTGGGGTGTGGGTCGTGGCAGCCGCATCAGCGAGTACCGTTCACTATAGATCCCCCCGCCCTTACAGGCGGGAACCTCTCGTTGGAATAGAGTATCAGAGGCAGGCAACTATTCACTGTTCAATCCGCGCAGAGCAGGCAAAAATAGTTTATGAATTCTTTCCCTTAATGGATGGGCTTGCGGTAACCCAACTAGGTCAGCTTCCTTCTCTAAGGGCTCCTTCCATTGATTGGCATTGCTAGGACAAACCGGATTCCAGGCGGGATTGTCTCTCTTGGGTCTCTTGTCCCCCGTGAAATAGATGAAAAGAAGGTGAGCTTGAATATTGTTCCTGTGGAGAAACCAGAGAAGCGCAAGACGGTTTGTGAATTGATAGCACAGGTGAATCCAGTCCTTGTTTATCGCCACTCCGAGATCATCCTTGACGTCAGTGAATGCTGATTGGATCTTCTTAACACTTAAAGGATCGGTTGCTTTACAGTCGGTGAGAATCTCATCCACATGAGCCTTGGCTTCCACCAATAGCCATTCACGACCCATTTCTCTATCTATAACACCCACCGCATCCCAGTTATGAATTCCCTTTCCAGTTGGCCAAAACATGTCCCACTTCTTCTTTAGATCAGGATCAGGAGAAAGAAAATCCAGGCCCTTCCATTCTTTGGCCCGTCCTTCACTTTTTGGCGTGCATTGCAGCCATTCAATCGATGCCTGTGAACGACCCAGTTCTTCTAGAATTTTTGAATTAAGATCACTTCGACGGTCTGCCATCCATTGCAGCAAATGAAATTCACTGCCATAGCCCTGTCCCATTTTTCCCATACTGTCTCCGCCTTTAAGCTGTCTTCAGAATTGTTTGGACAATTGGAATCAATATCTGGCCATCTATTGGCCAGCTGCCCGCTAGTCTTTCACAGATATGGTTAAATAAGAAGCTAATGATCCTGACTAATATGGGCATTGATCCGTTCCGCGAGAGCTGCTCGGCGAGCCGCCAGGAATTTCTGATAATTCTCGATCTTATGCAACTCAGGATCGACTGGGATACATTGATCGAGCAGGGCTTCCTCGCCACGAGCCTTGATGATCTCGGGGAAATAGATACGGGGTTCTTTATTGCTTATCTTTCTATTTGCCCCGCCTGAAATGAATGCCATGTTAGCAATTTCGTTAATCTCTGCTTTCTCATAACCATTCTTTGCCAACAGCGACTTCGGGAAAATATGGTGATACTGGATGTAATGGAGCTTCCCTTGATGAGTCAGTGAAATTCCGAGTCCACTATGCCAATCCTTTGCTCCAATTGCTTTCAGTGCCAGGAAGGCCG
Source organism: Nitrospiraceae bacterium (assembly GCA_036820725.1). Lineage (GTDB taxonomy): Bacteria > Nitrospirota > Nitrospiria > Nitrospirales > Nitrospiraceae > DASSBQ01. Next base: position 14,672 of record DAISKX010000004.1, on the reverse strand, counting down.
TTGAGAACAGAGGGCTATTCGCGCCACGGCCTATGAGATCAGACTCCTCGATGTGCAATCTCCCAAATTGAGACTTCATAGGCTCCAAGAGATCCTTTGTGGTCCCGCCACGAAACAGAATTGTCAGGTCACTATCCAACAGTGTTTCGCTTGACCCACGTGAATATCGCCCACGCGAATTTGCGACGTGAAACCAATACATGAGAGAGCGCTCTTGGTCCCGAGAAAGTTTCCCACGTTGTAGCTGGGCGAACACGGCAATTGGAACGAAAAGAAATGGAGAAGACATCAACGATTCATCCTCGATGTCCCCGTTTCTCCGCAGAAAGTTGATGGCGAACCGCAGGCCATCCTTGGCTTCCTCCCACGCCGACTTGAGTTTCGCAATGGGGATGCTCCCGACAGTTCTAAAGCGTGACTGCTTACTCGCAAAAACCACCATGGCTCGCACCAAAAGGCCGAGATCCAGGGTGTACCACTTCTCTTCACACTCCTCCTGGAACGCCTCCAATAGCTTTAGCGAGTTCTGCCAACGTGCGGTAATTTGGGCCAGCGCTAGGTCGGAACCTCGGAGCTTCATCCCGAGAGAATTAACCCGAACGAAAATCTCTGCGACTTCTTGGTAGTCTAATTCTCGTTCAAGCATCTGCATGACATAGGGGTAGTCTTTAATTTTCCTTAGCCGAGCCAATCGACTCGTGTATTGGGAATATCGCGGGTCATCTAATGATTTGACTCCACTACGTTTTAAGATCTCTGTGTCATTGGCCTCCTTGAAAACGTTAGATACGGAGACCCATTGCGGGACTTGCGCCAATGCTCTGGTAGCAACGACGAAGGTCTTCGACTTCAAACGCTCTAACACCGAAGCACTTCCGACTTCATCGTCATCTCTCTCTTCATCCATAGCAAGGTCATTCTCTTCGAGAACTGGCGAGTCTTCGTCCTCCAACACTTCGACGAGCTCCTGAGGGGGACCTTCCGGATGTTCTAGGTTGAAGAGGATATCGATGGGTTTCCTTCTCCCTCGCACAGAAACTGGTTCTCCCCGAATGACAGCTGAAAGAGAAGTGAGACGCTGCTGACCATCAAGCAGAAGCTTATGGCCCATAAAGGGGTTCTTTTCTTGACCCACAGCCATATCATGGACTGGCATTTCGACATCAGTTTCCCAAACCAGTATGGAGCCTGACGGGTACCCGCGGTACAGAGAGTCCAGCAGATCGCGTACACGGGTCGAACGCCAGACGTATCGGCGTTGCATCTCAGGAAGACGCAGTTCACCTCGTTGAATCATTCCAACGAGATCCTTCACCGTCGTGTCTATTTTTCTCATTCGAAGACTCCTCTCCTAATTCAACTTATCGGATGAGTCACTACCGAGATCATTCGCAATCAATCGGAATTGTTCGAGAGCGGCTTCTAAGTCGTCGACGATTTCTTGGGCGATCACATCGGGGTCGGGAAGATTGGCTGAGTCTTCGAGGGATTCGTCCTTTAGCCAGAAGATGTCGAGGCTGGCTTTGTCGCGGGCGATCAGGTCGTCATAGTCGTAGGCACGCCAGCGGCCGTCGGGTTTCTTGTCGGACCAAGTGGTTTTTCGGGTGTGTCGGTTCGCCGGGTTATAGCATGTCACGAACTCATCCAGGTCTTCGCGCTTGAGCGGATCGGTCTTGAGCGTGAAATGTTGGTTGGTGCGCAGATCATAGATCCAGAGCTTCTTGGTCCAGGGGGTCTCACTCGCGGGCTTCTTGTCAAAGAAAAGCACGTTGGCTTTCACGCCTTGGGCATAGAAAAGACCGGTCGGGAGACGAAGAAGCGTATGCACGTCGCACTCGTGCAGGAGCTTGCGTCGGACGGTCTCCCCCGCCCCACCTTCAAACAGGACGTTGTCTGGCACCACGACCGCGGCGCGGCCGTTTTGTTTTAGTAACGTTTTGACGTGCTGGACGAAGTTGAGTTGTTTATTGGAGGTCGTCGCCCAGAAGTCGTCACGCTCGACGATGTCCCGTTCCTTGGAGACTTGCCCCTCTTCGCCCACGATGGTTGTGCTGCTCTTCTTCCCAAACGGCGGATTGGTCATCACGATGTCGAACCGATCCCCAGGATCGGCAGCCAAGGAGTCGGCCACGACGATCGGCAAGTCTTTGTCGCTGCCGATCCCGTGGAGCATCATGTTCATCGCGCAGAGCCTGGCCGTGCTTTGGACCAATTCCCATCCCTTAAACGTACTTTGCTTGAGCCGTCGCTTTTCGTCCTTGGTCAAGTTGGGATAGTGCTTCACAATGTAGTCGTGGGCAGCCAGGAAAAATCCGCCGGTCCCACAGGCCGGGTCGCAGATGGTGTCGTCAGCCTTTGGAGCAATGGCCTGAACCATCGCCGCAATCAGCGGCCGAGGAGTGAAGTACTGGCCGGCGCCGGACTTGGTGTCTTGCGCGTTCTTCTCCAGTAAACCCTCGTAGGCGTCCCCTTTCACATCGGCACTCATCATGGACCAATCCTCTTTGTCGATCAGATCCACAATCAGCCGACGAAGCTTGACGGGGTCCTGGAACTTGTTCTGAGCCTTCGTGAAGATCAGGCCGAGCATGCCTTTCCCTTTGCCGAGCTCTTCCAGGAGGTGGCGGTAATGGTCAAACAGGTCGTCGCCGTCCTTCTTGAGGAGACTGGGCCAACTGTACTTATCGGGAATCTGGCTGGGCTGGTTATACGGCGGCTTACGGCGTTATCTAACATCGGCTGCATTTCACATATAAGGCTTCTGCGGTTGTAGGCGGCTCAACCATGTGGTGTATACTTAGCGATGGCTGTTGCCACACTATCAAAAGACGATTGGCCTGATGGTAAAAGCCCCACCCAGTCGAAGTACGGAGCCGTAAAGCCTGCTTTATGCCAGACGGCATTAAGGTAGGATCGAAAAAGTGTGGCTTTGCGATATCGCTCCGCGATGTCAAACGACCCTGGGTCTCTAGTCAACTCTCCCATGACATTAGAATCAAAAACAGGCGTGTCAAAGACCATTGCGTCAAGATACGCAAATGAGGGCGCCCATCTTAACAAGTGATACACGCCAACTGTTGTAATCCTAAATGCCGCTGGCATATCGCCTATGAGTCCTGTGATGTCCTCATCGAAAGTTACTCTCTCGGTGGTCTCGATTAGTCGCTTATTAGTTGTCCGTCTTAGTGCTGCTTCGACTTGGTGCGGTGTAAACCCCCAATTTTGCATTTCACCAATCACACAGTGCGTATCCGTAAAACCCTCCCGGTTCCTATGTGCGCCATCATAGTTCAGATACGCAAGAACCATTGGAACAAGAAAATGCTCGCGTTCATCTGGGAATCTCACATCGAACAGATTCACGGCGATTGATGAGGCCGGATGGTAGTGGGAATATTCCCCAAGTAGCGCCGATTTTGAAAATTCATGGACTGGCACAAGATAGTTCCCCGTCTTTTCCATAATGGAGATTATCTTTTCTGCGTTCACGTTGGGGCTGCCAATAAATTTCGTGACCAAGTCTATTGCCTCTCGTATATTGCCCCCAGTGATATTGGATAGGAGTTCAACAAGCTCCATATTAGTTTTCAGCGAGTGTAAAAGTGTCTTAAGGAAAAGGGTAAGGCCATGAAGGTGTAGCCTGACTCCGTGTAGCCGTTCTACGGGAAGCCTGCCCTCTGACAGGTTTAGAGCGAAGCTCAGCCGCTTCTCCATTACGAGGTCAACACGAGGTGGGGAAATCGAGAATATTTTTTGCGGATATGCCGAAAAAGCCCCAGCTTGCTTAGATTGATGAAAGGTCTGGGGTCGCACAGCTATAAAGACAACAGCCATCCATGTCTGCGAAAAGTTCTGGGCAATAACAAAGGCCTCTTGCTGAATATCAAGGTTTCGCTGATCTGCGTTATCAATCATAAGGACTACTTGCTGGTTCCTGCCTGCCACAATGTGTTGGACCGAGTGTCGAAGATGCTCGGGCTTGTTACTAATTTTGACTTCCAGGAACCCCAGAAGTTTCCTGTTGTATTCTTGTGGGTCGGAGTTGATCAAGCTCCCATATATCCCCTTCCTGAATAGTTCCAACTCTCCATGGTAGACGCCCTTTACAAAGGAGTCCTCGTACACGTTGACGGCATATCGCTTCAGTAATTGGGCCTCGATCTCCGACATAACGAATGCTTTTAGATCACTGTCAAGCGCTGCCTGGGAACCTAGATCTATGTATATATATGCAGCGCGCTGAAATTCCTCGAAAGCGCTAACATACATTAGGTGCTTCAGGAATGATGTCTTTCCAACCCCAACGTCCCCAATCAACACAATTGGCCGAAGCGCCAGCGCTTCAGCCATAACTTCCGGAGTTAACGCCATCTCGTCTTTCTGAGGCTTAACTGATTTCAGACTAGGGGACTGATCACTTGGATTAAATAGTGCTGCATACCGGGCTCTGAGTATTTGTCGACTTATCATGGCGTCCTGCGCGAGAGCCCCGCTTTCACAATAGCACTCCTTATAGAACTGCGATTCCACTTCTGGCGTTCGGACTATGTCCTCGATCAGCAACTCTGCTACGGTTCTCAGGTTCGCCTGAATATCGCTTTTGTATCGAAACGAAGGGTAGTGGAGCAGGTACGAGGCGAGTTTCTTGGGAATCCATGCTTCGGTGCCCGCGGTAAGCAGGCGTATGATTCGTCGTTCTTTTACTCCCTCAGGGGATAAATTCTGCCAGAGTATCGGAAATTCTTTCTGCAGCTGTTCATATCCACTTACGACCAGACAGTTTCCGTCGAAGGGTGCTTCACCGTCCTGACGACCTGCTATAAATACAATCAGCTGGTGCCCATTGCATACGATTGCTATGGGGGTACCCCGTGCGCTGCAGTACCTTTGGACTTGCTCCATGGCGGAAGCCGCGTTTTTATCAAGCGCCATGACGGACTTGATCGAAGCAATAAGCTTCTGAGTGGGATTCGAGGGCAACTCAAAGTATGTGCCTTCCCTTTTTGCCTCCCAGATAACAACACGAGGCCTACCAAGCTCATAATCAGTATAGGCGCGACCTTGGGCGGTCTCGACTCGAATCTCGCTGTGCGGCCACCCAAGACACTCCGTTATAAAAGGGTCAATAAATTGGAACCGAGTTTCAGCTTCATTCCAGTCGGGACGATTCTCAGAAATCCTTTGAATAAGGGCCTTCAAACCTTTGAGCCCTTTATCGATGGAGCTAGTGCCAATACCTTCGAGTGGCATGATGGTTCTCCTCCGGCAATCTAAGTCATCAATTTGGTGCCTACGCCCGCCTGCCGACTTACCCTCCTTAAAGATGCAGGCGCCATGGAGTCCTGGAGACAAGCAAGTTGCCCCGAGAATGCCTGATGCAAAATGGAATGGCGCAGGCGGTCGGCGCGGGTGAGATTGGCTCCGACTACGGCGTCAAGTTTCTCGATCACGGACAGACGGCGATCAACTTCGGCGGTGATGCGGTGCTGTTCCACGAGTGGAGGAAGCGGAATTGGCAACCGCTCTACGTCACCCACGCGGAGGTGCTTTACGCCACTGCCAACTGCGACTCGGTCGATCAGCCCCTTCACTACCGGGGACATTAACGACGCAAGCAGGAACTCTGCGGAGATTGCCGAAGATGGGCGCATGAGCATCGTTCGTTGGCCAAGGCATAGCTGCAATCGCGGCGGAATGATCCCGGCCTCGCCCATGGGGGCTTCTCGCGTGAAGAGGACGTCGCCAGGCTGCGGTGGGCAACGCCTTGACCAGTATTCATAGGTTGGCTGATCAACGTACCGCAGGTCTTCGAGCACGACACGCCCATCGCGGATGTTTGTCGTCCGCACGAGTGGGATGCCAGCGTTGATGTACGGCGCAGTCTTGTTGTGACAATCGATCACTGGGTCGCATGCCTGTATCGCTGATACCCAGATCCATCCTTCCGGCAGTTCGGGCAGTTCCCTAACGATGGGTCCTGCTGGCATGATGAACATGCCCTTCGACTGGCTTCGGCGTGCACCAAGGGTTCGGCGAAGGAGTTGGTCACCTGTTTCGTAGCTGCGACCCTCACGGCTAGCAAGTTCGGCTTCAGTAAGGACAAGACGGCCTTCGACAGCGGCTTTGAGGACGGCGGCTTTGTCACGTTTGAGGTTGGCCTTGACGCGCTTGAGCGAGGCAACGGCTTCGTCAAGCCGGGAGAACTGCTTTTCGATTTCCGCGACGATTTGTTGCTGCTTTTCAAATGGAGCAATAGGAATTCTTATCTGTGCGAGTTTCTTTCCATTAACATTAGGCTGGCCAATTCCTGCTTGGCTTACGCTGATTTGATGCCAATAGTCTGCAGACTTGAAGAAATATGCGACGTATTTAGGGCTGACTTCATCTCTCAGTCGAACACGTATTAAGTAAGAGGCGAATACTGTCTGAGGTATTGAACCGGAGACGAGATAGCTTTTACCCACGGTAGCTCCAGTTCGTGCGAACACTAAGTCATTTTTGCCAAGCAGATACTTTTCCTTCTCGGCATCCTCCACTTGGCAGAAAGGAACATCCTTCCAGTTCACCGTATCGTTCTGGATGTCGGTAATGCGTAGAAGCTTTGGTCCAATTGGCTCTGGTTCTGCTTTCGCGGTATATCCGTATTGAATAGCAGAGGACAACTCTCCCAGGCTTCTCCATTTCCAATTGCTTGGCAGGATTTTCTCTATCATGCCGCTAACGTCCCATTCAGTTCTTCAATCATCTTGTTCAGCTCGGTCCCAAAGAGCTGATGTACCTTCCCAAGCCCACCTTCTTGAGCGAACGGCGCGTACTCGAAGTCGTTCGGCTCAACCGCAAGGTTTGCTGCGACGTGGTCGCGAATCATCTCCAGCCAATGCAGTTGTTCAGGGGTAAAGCGCCGCCTCTTAACCGGACCCTCACCCCTGCCCTCTCCCTGAGGGAGAGGAGACGGAGTGCAGGCCTCTCCCTGAGGGAGAGGGGGCAAAGATTGTTGCTGAGCTAGCCAGGCGTTGAAATTGGCATTGACTCGCTCAGGAAATGGGACCAGCTCATTGTCCTGATGTGTGGCAAACCGGACGAGGGAGACGAGGTCTGTGAGGATGCGTTTGCCACTCGCGCCTTTGACCTTTGACTTTTCCAGCGCGGCGTAGGCCTGCCAGAGTTGAGATTCGTTCCAGAGGTAGGGCGGCTTTTCGATGGCGGTAGCCAATTCCTTGATGTCCTCGAACTTCAGCCGCTGCTTGTATGGCTTGCTGTAGAGGACTTGCAGGGCGGTGATCTCGTCTTTGTGCTGTGTGATGAACTGCTCGAAGGATTGCACGATGGTGCGGGCGCGGGCCAGGGCGTCGGCGCTGAAGCCTGCTTCGATGACCTGGTCCTGGCTGACGTGATCGATGGTCAGCTCGTTCTTCTTTTTGATTTCGATGAGGATTTCACGCAGCTTCGGATCGTGGAGCGGGGTGACGGCGTCTTTGATGAGCTTGGTTGCCGCGGCTGTCATTGCCTGTTCGCTGATGGGTTTCGTGGAGTCTGATGGGAGTCCTATGTCGAGCTTGGCCCGTTCGATGTGGCGATCCGGTTGACTGCCTCGACTAACCGGCGGCTGAGGTCCTTGAGCGTGAGACCCCCGCTGGCTTTGCCGATGGCCTGTTCATCTTCCTTCGTGATCCGGTGCTCCAGGCGAGCGAGCCGTCCGGCAATGCTGGTGAGCACGTCTTCTTCCGTATTCCCCAGCGCGACGGCTTGAAGCAGCTTGTCAAACGCAACGCTGGGCTTCTTCTCCATCGGCCGCGCGTCGGTCTTATCCTGCTCGCAGACGCCCACGGTATCGACGATGACGAAGTGGTCTTTGGTCGTGGCGTCGGGCGTGACGGCCTTGAGATCATCCGGCTTGATGACGCGGACGCCGCGGCCCTTCATCTGTTCGAAGAAGGTGCGGGATTTGACCGCGCGCATGAAGACGACGATCTCGACGGGCTTGATGTCGGTGCCGGTGGCGATCATGTCCACGGTGACGGCGACGCGGGGATGGTAACTGTTGCGAAAGGTCTTGATGAGGTCCTTCGGATTCACTCCGGTGGTGCGATAGGTGATCTTCTGGGCGAACTCGTTGCCCTTACCGAACTCCTCGCGGAAGGTTTCGACGATGTTCTCCGCGTGGGCATCGTCCTTCGCGAAGATGAGGGTCTTGGGGACCTCCGTACGGCCGGGAAAGATGTCGCTGAAGAGCTTCTCCTTGAAGGCTTTGACGATGGTGCGGATCTGGTCTGGGGCGACGACGTCGCGGTCGAGCTGGTCGGGATCGTAGGCGAAGTCGTCGCTGAGTTGTTCCCATCGGGTAGTGCGGGTCTCGCGGTCCCGCTTCTCCACATAGAAGCCTGCGTCTACCTTGGAGCCGGCAGCGGTGATGGCGGTGCGGATGCGGTACACGTCGTAGTTGACGTTCACACCGTCGGCCACGGCCTGCTCGTGGTTGTATTCCATGACCAAGTTCTGATTGAAGAAGCCGAAGGTCTGCTTATTCGGTGTGGCGGTGAGACCGATGAGGTAGGCATCGAAGTATTCCAGGACCTGCGCCCAGAGGTTGTAGATGGATCGGTGGCATTCGTCGGTGACGATGATATCGAAGGTTTCAATCGGAATGGCCGGGTTGTATTCCAGTGGATCGGGTTTCTTGAAGAGCCGTTCGAGGCCGGCGACGGAGGCTTCTTCATCTTCGTCCGACAGCTCCCGGCCCTTGAGCATGGAATACATGCGCTGGATGGTGCTAATGCAGACCCGTGCGGTGGTATCGAGCGTGTTGCCTGCCAGCCGCTGGACGATGAACTCTTCCGTGAACTTGAAGTTGTTGTACGGCGAGACGTATTGCTGGAATTCTTTCAATGTCTGATCGGCCAAATTGCCGCGGTCGACCAGAAAAAGAACTCGTCGCGCCCCCGCGAATTTCAACAAACGATATGCCAAAACAATGGCCAACAGCGTTTTGCCGGACCCCGTGGCCATTTGGACCAATGATCGTGGCCTGTTGTCGCGCAATGATTGTTCGATGTTCTTGATTGCCAGAGGCTTTGGAGGCCAAAGGTCATCAAGGAGCGGCGGCATGTGCCTCAGTCGACTCAGAAAGGTAGGCGTGGATTCGGCGGCGACTGATGCTCCACCAAGATTGTGTGACACCTCGGAGCGGTCCGGCAACCAGGAAGCAAGCGCTCCTGGTCGATGGAAACTGAAAACACGCCGGCTTCGCGGTTGCGGATCGAGTCCATTGGTAAACCTGGTTTCCACTCCCGTGCTTTGATAAAGAAATGGCAGAGGGCGTGTAATGGCTGGGAGGTCCTGAGGGAGTCCTTTGCTATATCTCTCTGCTTGGATTTCGACTCCGGTTAGGGTGACGCCTTCTCTCTTGGCCTCAATCACTCCCGCAGCCTTGCCATCGACATAGAGCAGGTAATCCGCAAATCCGTACCCACTGGTCAGTGGGAAGTTTCGTAAGACCACTCCCTGCTTGCATGGATGTGTGCCTGCTTGTAGTCTTGGACGACCCAGCCAGCGCTGACCAGCATCTCGTCGATTCGCTGGCGGGCTTTCTCCTCAGGCGTGGGCATTCAGGGATCTCATAAGGCGGCCAGGATTTGATTTGGCGGCCCAAAGGATACCGATATTCACTTACGAGGACAAGCGCGACATACAGAGAATGCTGAATTATGAATGCTGAATGCTGAATTTTGGGTTGGGAAAATGAGGGATGTGTGTATTTCGACGGCGAATGCCCTAGTAGACTTACCGGGTTGGCGGAATCGTCAACCGTCACTCGTCAAACGTCAACCAGGGCGGACGTCAATCGTCAACCGTCATTCGTCAAACGTCGTCCACGAGCGATGAAGCGTCTCGCGAAGCGTTCTGCAGAAGCATCAACCGTCATTCGCCAACCGTTGTTTTGGTACCGGATCAGGCCGAGGTGCGCTGCAGGTACTGCGCGGCTTCGTGTAAGTCCCAGGCATTTTGGAGGTTCATCCAAAACTCAGGGGTCGTCTTTAGCTTCTCTGCCAAGAGCAAGGCCGTTTCAGCTGTCACCCCGCGCTTCCCATTGATCAGGGTATTGATGCGCTGGACCGGCACGCCCAGAGACTTGGCCAGTTCGACCTGGCTGAGTTTCATCGGTTCCAGATACTCTTTCCACAGGATTTCTCCAGGATGCGTGGGCGGACGATGTTTGGGTCTCATGGTGTCTTTCCTCTTCAATGGTAATCGGTCACTTGGACGTCGTATACATTTCCCTCGGCCCACCGGAAAACGATCCGAAACTGATCGTTGACCCGTATGCTGTGTAGCCCCTTCTCCTTTCCCTTCAACGCCTCCAACCGGTTCCCGGGAGGCGACGAGAGGTCAAAAAGCATATGGGCTGCACCGATCATGTCGAGCTTTCTGGCCACAATCGGCCAGAGTTGTTTCGGAATGATTCTCGCCTCCTTCGAGTTTGTCCCATCATAGAGATCCTGGGTTACCTTGTCGGCAAAGGACGCAATCACGATGCTGACCATATCATATTAACAGCATCCGTGCAATCGTTCATCAGTCATTCGTCCACTGTCATTCGTCAACCAGGGCGGACGTCAATCATCAACCGTCATGCGTCAACCGACATGCGTCAAACGTCATTCGTCAGGTAGCAGACTGGCTTTGCCTTTCAGTCCGCTTGCGGTACAATCGCGGCATGGCTTTTGATCCTGCGAACCCGCCCATTTGGCTCCGCAAGCTGCACGTGAGCGCGGCACAGATCGATCCGAGCGACTATCCTCCGACTCCGGAAGAAGGCATCCTGCGCGTGTGTCGGCTTTCGGATATGCATCAAGTATTATCAAAAGCCTTTGCGGAAGCCCTCTTTCCCCTCCCGCCTGAAGCGGATACTCATTCCGATGATTGAAATCATTCCCTGATACCAAAATGGAGCCGGACGAACAGCGTCTTGATAAAGGATCGGCCATCGAACCGGACCTGTTGTCATTTTTGAACATTGTTCAGACTGCTTTATCGAGTTTGTCGATTCCATATTGCGTCATCGGCGCGGTCGCCCTCGGAGCGTGGGGACGAACGAGGGCCACTCATGATCTTGACTTTCTGGTCCTCATCAACGAGCCAGACAGGGAAGGGCTTGTTGTCCGGCTGTCATCTTCCGGCATTACGGCCAACCAACAATGGTCGGCGGCAAATCCTATGGCGAAATCGAGAGTCACTCGCTTCTCCGCACGCGCATTCCCGCACTATCCCCTGGATATTATTTATGCATCGGACCAGCATGAACACCAAGCATTGAACCGCACGCACAACACCATATTACTTGGTATTTCATTTCCCGTCGTCAGTGCAGAAGATTTGATTCTTCTCAAGCTCAAGGCCAGTCGTCCGACAGACTTCGACGACGTCATCAGCGTCATCAAAAATCCACGTCTTCAACTCGATCTCCCTTATTTATGGAATTGGGCGGACCGCCTGGGCCTGCAGGGAGAACTACAGTACGTCCTCCAGGCGGCGAGCGGACACCCAATGTGAGGGGAGTTCTCAGTTATGAGTTTTGAATTCTGAGGTCCACGGCGCGAAGAATAATGAGCGCCACGTCTGTGGACGCCGCCGAGACGGTGAGGCGGCCGTGTCTGGAGTTCTGAGTTCTGAAGTCGGAATGATGAATGAACGGGCAGCGAATGTTGTGAAGCGTTCTGCAGGAGCGTCATCCATCAACTGTCATTCGTCAACCGTCATGCGTCTAGGGTCACGCGGATGGCGTTCCCTACTCGAATGGGGCAATCGGTTTCGGGAGCTTCCCTACTTTGGCAAGTTGCCAATCTTGGGGCAGCTCGTCCCGACGATCGGCTACCTGGCGACGGGTTGGCCTGCGGACTCGATGGCAGCGAGGATCTTTGCCCGGCTGTCGGCATCGAATTCGTGTCCGTAGAAGCGGAGGAAGAGACCTTTGCGGATAGTTTCCGGGGTGGCCTGCGGATCTTGTTCCCGAATGGATGCTTCCACGAGGGCACGCGCCGTCTCGCGCATCGCGCACCCCATCTTGAGCCGTTCCTCTCCGGACCGCTGCATAAGCATGGCCCGGTAGCGGGCGTCTATTTCGGGTGGCGTGTCCTTCATTGGCGTACCTCTTGGTAGAGCGTGGTCAACCCCAACCGATCTACCCACCGACTGAGATACTCTATATCGAGTCCCTGCACTGATCTGAGCAGATTCCGGACATCGTCCAATTGCAGTTCGCCGCCATCGAGCCTCACCATGTAGGGAATGCCGGCCCCTTCCAATCGTGTAGTCACGGATTTGAGAACCTCTAGCTCGTCGCTCACCGGCAGACTGCACTCCCCTTCTTGCCATCGGTGTCGCGAAGGATACGCTTTTCGTGGTGGGAAATCACTCCGGATTCGATCTCTGCAGAATCGTCATTCGTCAAGCGTCAACCGTGGTCAGAATTTGAAGGGAGTTCTGAGTTAGGAGTTTTGAGCTTGAGTTGGCGGAAAACGCACGGCTAACGAGATACGAGAGACGGGATACGAACAACGGCCGGCGCGAACCGATGGCTATGGGGCAAACATCTCGGCGAGGAGTGCAAGGACTCGCGCAGTTGTCGTCTGGCTCAACCGCCCCAATCGTTTTACCAGTCTGGATTTGTCCACCGTGCGGAGCTGGTCGAGGACGACCTGCCCCGTCTTTCCCTGGAACTTGACCGGGACGCGGGTCGGATAGGCACGTCCCTTGGTGGTCATGGGAGCCACGATCACAGTTTCGATATGGCGATTCATCTCATCGGGCGAGACGATGAGGGCGGGACGCGTCTTCCTGATTTCGTGGCCCTGGGTGGGATCCAGACGGACGAGGTACACCTCAAACCGCGAAACTACCATTGCCACTCTGTGCGGTCCCAGCCAGTGGCTACCCCTGCATGATCCTGATCGAGGAGCTGGTCGTCCCCTTGCTGGTGCATCCGACGGAAGGCGTCATCCCACCCGGCTCGTGGACCTGTAGCGGGACGCAGAAGAAGCTGGTTACCTTGCACTTCTAGTTCCATAGCATCCGTCACCCGACACTGGTCGAGAATTGTTTTGGGGATTCGAATGCCCCGCGAGTTGCCGATGCGAACGACGTTTACTTTCATGCCTGGGTCCTTTCCGCCGAATGCGTGTTCACGTTGTAATTACAGCAGACCCAACCGGACTGTCAAGCTGTTCTCAGCTTGAGGGCCAGGGCGGATGGGGGAACGTGGGGGGAGTTCTGAGTTCTGAGTTCAGAATGATGAATGAACGGGAAGCGTGACTCGCCAGAACCGTATCTCGTGAAGTGTTCTGCAGAATCGTCAAGCGTCAACCGTGGTCAATTCAGCTTCCGGCAAGCCCAGGAAGTCGGTCGCGGCTCAACCGGCTTGGCCGTTACGCGTATCTTGACGCGCACTTTTTTCTGCAGGGTATTCAGGATATCAAAGAAGTTCTCCATGCTCGGATTGCCGTGCGGGGCCAACATTCGATGCAGGCTCTTGCTTGGTTTCTTGAGCATGACGGCTAACTCCTCGAAGCCGATCGTGGCGTTAACCAGATCACGCAGGATCCCCTTGCCCACAGTGGGCTCGCTCGCCAGATAGGCATTCAGCGCCTCCGTGAACAGCGTTTCCCGGAAACGCGGGTCCCGCTGTACCCGTGCTGCCACCGTTTCCTTGAATTCCCGTGTGAGTGCCATGGAGTCTCCGTTCTGCATTACGTTTTGTCTCGGCCCTTGCGGCGGGATAGTCGGTCCATCTCTCTTGTGCCGCCTCGATGGCTTGCTGCTGGCGCTGTTTACTACTGCCTCCGAGAAGAATCACAATCTTTTCGCCATCCTTCTGAATTCTGATGATGAATTAGCGGCAAGCGTTGTGACAGATCAGCGGGGTTCGCTCATGTCCGCGAGGAGCAGGCTAATCTTGCTTTGTAAAGGCGGCAAGTGCTTCTCGACCACATCCCATACGAGTTCAAGGTTGATTCCGAAATAATCATGAATCAACGTATCCCTCATTCCAGCGATCGATTTCCATGGGGTTTCGGGGTGCGACTGCTTGACCGTGCCGGAGAGTTGCTTGATTGTCTCACCAACGACCTGCAGATTGCGAACGATGGCATCCTGAGTTTTCCTGTCCGCCAGAAAGGCGTCCTTTCCTTCGGTCGTGTATTCCAGAATGTGGCGGATGGCATCACGCGCGTGGAGGAGGTAGATCCGATCATCCTTCATAGGGCGACGGCTTCGGCGTAGATCCGATCCCGCAGATACGGACTCAGGCCGCCTTCCGTCAGCACATCTACCTTCATCTTCAGGAGTTCCTCCAGTTCATGACCCAGGTCGATGACATCGAGCAAACTCCGTCCTGGCTCCATCGCCACCAGGACGTCGATGTCGCTTTGTTCCCCGGCTTCACCCCGTGCGACCGAGCCAACCATACGGACGTTATGTGCGCCATGCCGCCGTGCGGCATCGAGAATGTCGGCGCGCCGGGCTTTGATCAGGTCTGTGACGGTCATACGAACCTCTGTACCTTTGACCGCCAGAATACCGGGTTAGCCTTTGCCATGACAAGCACACCCGCGGGGAAATTATGAGTTATGAGCAACTGTCTTACATGTCAAGCAATCTGCGCAGAGGGTTCGGACCAC
>DAISKX010000003.1:0-21444 GCA_036820725.1 Nitrospiraceae bacterium | reverse complement strand
CCGCACACGGGCGTGACCTACCCCGGGTTGGCTGTCGAATCCGGGCTTCCGGGCTGGGAGGAAAGTATTCGCAGTCTCTGCACGTCGGTCCAGAGATTACAGGCCAAGGCCTGTCTGATCCTGGAAGGGAACATTCGATCGATGAATCCACGCTGGATCGAACTGCTTGGCAAACCGGTGTATGAGCATGGCGAAGATTTTGTCGTGCCATTGTACAGACGCCACCGCTACGAGGGGACTTTGGTCAGCAACCTCTTGTATCCGCTGACGCGAGCCATGTACGGAAAGCGCTTGCGGTATCCGAGCGGTGGAGGGTACGGACTGTCTGGAAAGCTTGCTCGCGAATTACTCAAAAAGCCCTACTGGTCGGAAGGCGCCACGAAGGTGAGTCTCGACGGGTGGATGACGACGGTGGCTCTTGCCGAAGACTATCGAGTCTGCCATGCTTTTCTTGGAGTCAAGGATCAGGAGACCAAAGTCGGCAGCGTTGATTTGGCGAACGTGCTGGCGCAAACGGTCGGCGGGATCCTGGCCTCCATGGAAGAATACGAAGCCGTCTGGGAGCGAATCAAAGACACGACCGACGTTCCATTGCACGGGACGGTGGAGTCGGCACCGGCTTTGATCGCGAGTCCCGTGCAGGTGGGCCGTATGTTGAACGGGTTCAAGCAAGGTTTGCGGGACCTCCTGCCGCTGTGGGAGCTCATTCTCTCTCCGGACACGCTGAGCCAGGTGCTCCCCTTGGGCATGCAGGACGCGGAGGAGTTCAGGTTTCCTTCCGACCTATGGGTACAGACGATCTATGATTTCGCGCTGGCCTATCACGATCAGGCGTTGCATCGCGAACATCTGTTGAAATCGTTGACCCCGCTGTATCTCGGGCGCACCGCGTCCTTCGTCCTGGAAACTCAGGAGGGCGACGCCGCTCAGGTGGAACGGTCGGTGGAGTCGCTCTGTATCCTATTTGAACGGCAGAAGCCGTACCTTGTGGAACGATGGAGGTGGCGAGATGAGTGACCTGTGGCGTGAAACGATGGTCGCCGGGTTTCGTGACACCGTCATGCAGATCGTGCTGGTGCTCCCGAGACTGCTCGCGCTGTTTACATTCATCGTCCTGGGCCTTCTGGCGGCATGGTTGGTCAAGGTGCTGACCGTCCGCGTGCTCAGGGCCTTTCGTTTCGATGTCTTTTGCGAGCGCCTGGGCATGAGCCAGCCGCTGTCGCAGGCCGGTATCAAACAGCCGGTGTCCCTGGTCGTCAGCCGGGTGCTCTTCTGGATCGTGTTCCTGCTGTTCACCTTCATGGGCGTCGATGCCGTGAATCTGCCTGCGACGGCGAATCTCATCAGCCAAATCGTGGGCTTTCTCCCGAATGTACTCGCGGCCTCGCTCGTCCTCTTGATCGGAGTGCTGGGCGCGAATTTCTTCGCCGAAGCGGCCTTGATCGCGTCGGTCAACGCCCAGGTTCAAGAAGCCCGCATTTTGGCTGGCCTGGTGCGTTGGGGTATCCTCTTGTTCACCTTTGCGATGGTGCTCACGCAGCTGGGGATTGCGAAGGAGATCGTCATCGCCGCGTTCTCGATCTCGTTCGGCGGTGTCGTATTCGCGGTTGCGCTCGCCGTGGGCTTGGGCGCCCGGCACGTGATGCGGGCGGCGATCGAGCGGCGTTTTGAGAAACATGAAGAGAAGATCGATGAGCTGTCGCACTTGTGAAGCGTGGATCGCCCCCTCACCCTTCCCTCTCCCCTGAGGGGAGAGGCTAGGTGAGGGGCAGAGCGCTTTACGGGCGGCGAGATACGA
Organism: Nitrospiraceae bacterium; assembly: GCA_036820725.1. GTDB lineage: Bacteria > Nitrospirota > Nitrospiria > Nitrospirales > Nitrospiraceae > DASSBQ01. Next base: position 19,646 of record DAISKX010000003.1, on the reverse strand, counting down.
GAACGGGTGATATGAAACAGCAAAAGGATAGGACGGAACCGCGGAAGGCCGCGCCATCGACGCAGAAGGCTCAACACGAGGTGCCCACCGATGACGGTCGTCGGCGCGTCGTCATCGAACAGGTTCAACCTGAGATCGATGCAGGCCGGTTTCCGATCAAACGCGTGGTGGGGGAGTCCGTCGTCGTGGAGGCCGATCTTTTTGCCGACGGTCACGACGTGATCAGCGGAGTGGTTCGGTACCGGCATGATGACGACCCGGATTGGCAGGAAGTGGGGCTCGCGTATGTGGACAATGATCGATGGCGTGCCACTTTCACGGTCGCCAAAATGGGCCGGTATCGATACCAAGTGACGGGATGGATCGATCATTTCGCCACGTGGCAGCGGGACATGCGGAAACGAATGGCTGCCGGGCAGGATGTCACCATGGATATTCTGATCGGGAGAGATTTGATCAAACAGGCGGCCGCTCGCGCGCAGGGGATGGATGCGGAAAGGATCGCGGCCCTGGCGTCGGCGCTCTTCTCGTATCAGCCGACCTCGAACAGTCAGCTCGATCTCGTGCTGGACAAGGATGTGACGGACCTGATGTCGCGTTGCGCCGAACGGCGATGGGCGACGACGTACGACCACTTACTCTCGGTCATCGTCGATCAGGAGAAAGCCCGTTTCAGCACGTGGTACGAAATGTTCCCTCGATCATGCGCGACGGAACGGGGCCGTCACGGGACTTTCAAGGATTGCGAATCTCTGCTTCCCGACGTTGCCCAGATGGGATTCGACGTCTTGTATTTTCCGCCCATTCATCCGATCGGCCAGACGTTTAGAAAAGGAAAGAACAACGACCCGGATGGGGGCCCAAGCGCGGTCGGCAGTCCGTGGGCGATCGGCGCGTCCGACGGTGGGCATACGGCCATTCACACCGAGCTCGGCACGATGGAGGATTTTAAACGGCTCCTGGCTGCGGCCAAGACACACGGCCTGGAGATCGCCCTGGACTTGGCGTTCCAATGCTCGCCCGATCATCCCTATGCGAAGCAGCATCCGGAATGGTTCACGACACGTCCGGATGGAACGATTCAATATGCAGAGAATCCTCCCAAAAAATATCAGGACATCTACCCGCTCAATTTCGAAACCACCGAGTATCGAGCATTATGGGCTGAGCTGAAAGCCGTCGTGGTGCACTGGATCGCGCAAGGCGTTCGTATCTTCCGCGTCGATAATCCCCATACGAAACCCTTCCCATTCTGGCACTGGCTCATTGCTGACCTGAAGCGGGAGTACCCGGACCTGTTGTTTCTTGCCGAAGCGTTTACGCGTCCCAAAGTCATGTACTACCTGGCCAAACTCGGCTTTACCCAGTCCTACACGTATTTCGCATGGCGGACGACAAAGGCTGAGCTCACCGCCTACTGCACCGAGTTGACCAAGACCGGCGTGCGGGAATATTTCCGGCCGAATTTTTGGCCGAATACCCCTGATATTCTGACCGAGCAACTCCAGCACGGGGGACGCCCGATGTTCATGTCGCGGCTCACCCTGGCTGCGACGTTAAGCGCGAACTACGGCATGTATGGGCCGGCCTTTGAATTGATGGAACACCGCTCGCAACAGCCCGGCAGCGAAGAATATCTGGATTCCGAAAAGTATGAGCTTCGAAACTGGGATCGCACCAGTCAGGATAGTTTGAAGGAGTTCATTGGTCTGGTGAATCGCGTCAGGCGACAGAATCCCGCCCTGCAAAATGATTGGAGCTTGCAGTTCCATGCCGTCGACAACGAGCATCTGATCGCGTACAGCAAACAATCTTCCGACGGTGACAACGTGGTGCTGGTGATCGTGAACTTGAGCCCCCACCATACCCATTCCGGCTGGGTCGAGCTGGACCTGGAGGCGCTGGGGCTGCCTGCCGACCGGCCTTTTCAAGTGCAGGATCTGCTGACGAATGCCTATTACATCTGGCAGGGATCGAGGAACTATGTGGAGATCAACCCCCATACTGTGCCGGCCCACATCTTTGCCGTGCGCCGAAGTACGAGAAGAGAGCAGGACTTTGATTATTTCATGTAGCAACGGAACCGTGGTTTGCTGACATGATCGTCATTCGTCATACGTCAGTCGTCAACCGCAATAGCGGACGGCAAAGCGTCCATGGCCTAGCGTCATTCGTCAACCGGGTTTGCCCACCGCAAGACGTCAATTGCCGAGCGTCAACCGTGGATCAAGAGACTTCATTGTTTTTTTACAAACGACGAACGCCGTTTAACGTTTGACGACTAACGGTTACCGCATGTCGGTTGACGGTTGTCGCTATTACACCGGTTCAGGCCTCACGAGGCACACGTCGAAAAGTATATGATCACCGTGAATGGTAACTGGCAACGGGTATTTGAAGGGCAGGCGGCGAGCCGGATCGAAGAGCTGCTTCCTCCGTTTATCACGTCGGCGCGCTGGTTCGGAGGAAAGGCCAGACGCATTCAATCGGCGGGAATACGCGAGGTCATCCCCATTGACGGTGATTCGGCCGGGTTCATGCTCCTGTTCGTGGAGATCCGCTATGCCCTCGGCGGGGTCGATACATATGCCATCCCCATCACGGCCGCATTTGGGCAGGCGGCCGAACGGATCAGCCGCGAGTGCGCGCAGACTATCATCGGCGAGGTACAGGTCATCGGCTCCGACGGGCAGAAAACCGGACTCCTGTACGATGCGCTGTGGAGTGAAGATGCCGCCTATGTGATGTTAAACGCCATCGGGTCGGCGGCGAGATTTGGTGGAATCCAGGGAACGGTTGTAGGGTCTCCAACGGAGGCCTTTGAGGCAGCATTGGTTCAGCCTCCCCTGGTGCATGCGGCGATTATGAAAGGCGAACAAAGTAATACGTCCATACGGTTCGGAGACAAGGCGATCGTAAAAGTTTACCGCCGTTTAGAAGAGGGAGTGAATCCGGACTTGGAGATTGGACGAGTCCTGACTGCCCGAGGCTTCCGTCACACACCGGCTGTACTCGGCGCGCTGGAGTATGTTCGAGAGCAGGAAGAGCCGATGACGCTGGCCATTGCGCAGCAGTTCATTTCCAATACAGGCGACGGGTGGCGGTACACGATTCATGAGTTGCAGCAGTATTTCGATCGGATCGTGGCGAAGCGTGGGGATTCTCACCCGCCCGCCCTGGGGGCGCCGAGACGCCCCCCTTTCCCATCTCACCCTCCGGCCCCGAGCCTGCCGGGACAGGCTCTTTTCCCGTCGCCGGCAACGGAGCTATCAGGACACCAATATCACGCCGGTCCGAATGATCTTCTGGGCGGCTATATCGAAGCCGCGGCCCGTTTGGGGCAACGAACGGCAGAACTGCACATGACTCTTGCGCAAAGTACCGAAGATCGGGCATTTGCGCCGGAATCATGCTCGCCCGAGTATCTCCAGTTGCGATACGAGACCATGCTCCGGTTGGCTGAACGCTCACTGACATTGCTGCGGGAGAATGTTGCACGCCTGCCGGACGTCGATCGATCCAAGGCTCGGCAGGTGTTGGATCTGGAGGCGGCGATTGCTTCCCGCATGCGTGGGTTGCTCACTATGGAACCGACCGCGCTGCGGATTCGTTGTCATGGCGATTATCATCTCGGGCAGGTCTTGTATACGGATGGCGATTTCGCGATCATTGATTTTGAGGGCGAACCGGCGCGACCGCTCGCGGAACGTCGTACGAAGCACCTCCCCATCGTGGACCTCGCCGGAATGATCCGGTCCTTTCATTATGCGGCATATGTGGCGCTACGGGAGCGGGTCGGACGGGACGGTGTCCCGAATGGGGATGATCTGGAACCCTGGGCTCGTACCTGGTACTGGTCGGCGCGTGCCGCGTTCGTGCAGGCCTATATGAAGAAGACGGCTTCGGCTTCATTTCAACCGCGATCCCAGGGGGAGTTTACCCTGCTGTTGAATGTCCATCTTCTGGAAAAGGCTGTCTATGAGTTGGGGTATGAGTTGAACAACAGGCCGGCCTGGGTGGGAATTCCTCTCCTGGGAATACTTCAATTGTTTGAGCCGGCAACCGGTGCGTCGGCGGGCGGGCCGGGCGAAAGCAGTGCAGAGGCATGTTCTACCGCACAAACCGGTAATGAGGTGCAGCAGTGACCAACCACCAGGGCACAATCATGACCACTCAAGAAATCACTCGACTGACCGATGACGACATTTATCTCTTTAACGAAGGAACCCAGTTCAAGCTCTATGAAAAGCTGGGGGCCTATCCGGGCCGCATGAACGGCGTCGATGGCACGTCCTTCTCGGTCTGGGCGCCGGATGCGGAGCGGGTCTCCGTCATCGGAAACTTCAATGATTGGAACCAGGATGCCCATTCGCTCAAACCGCGCGGGAACTCCGGGATTTGGGAAGGTTTTATCGCAGGGGCGAACAAGGGCACGCTCTACAAATATCATATTCGCTCCCGGCATCTTGGATATCGGGTCGATAAAACCGATCCCTTCTCATTCTTCAACGAAATTCCCCCCAAAACCGCCTCGATCGTCTGGGACCTCGCCTACGAATGGAACGATGCGGAGTGGATGCGACAGCGAAAGAGGAAGAATGCTCTCGATGCGCCGATGTCGACGTATGAGATGCACGTCGGCTCCTGGCGACGGATCGCGCATGAGGGGAACCGGTCGTTGAGCTATCGGGAAATGGCGGTTCCGTTGGCGGAGTACATGCAGCAGATGGGATTCACGCACGTCGAGTTTCTGCCGTTGATGGACCATCCGTTTTTTGGATCGTGGGGGTACCAGACGACGGGATATTTCGCGCCGTCCGCAAACTACGGCACGCCTCAGGATCTCATGTATCTCATCGACACGCTCCATCAATACGGAGTCGGGGTCATTTTCGACTGGGTTCCGTCGCATTTTCCGACCGATGAACATGGCCTGGGTTATTTCGACGGCACCCATCTGTATGAGCATGCCGATTCCCGGCAGGGATTTCAGCCGGACTGGAACACGTATGTGTTCAACTACGGGCGCAATGAGATTCGAAGCTTCCTGATCAGCAGCGCGCTGTTCTGGCTCGACAAGTATCATATTGATGGATTGCGTGTGGACGCCGTCGCCTCGATGCTGTATCTCGACTACTCCCGGAAAGAAGGAGAATGGATTCCCAACCAGTACGGAGGGCGCGAAAATCTCGATGCGATCAATTTTCTGCGTCGATTCAACGAGGAGGTCTACAAGCAGTATCCCGACGTGCAAACGATCGCTGAAGAATCCACCTCGTGGCCGATGGTGTCCCGTCCCAACTATGTGGGAGGGCTGGGCTTCGGCTTCAAATGGGATATGGGATGGATGCATGACACGCTGGAATACATGAAGTTGGACCCCATCTATCGGAAGCATCACCACCACAATCTGACGTTTCGCATGCTGTATGCATTCCACGAAAATTTTGTTCTGCCCCTCTCCCATGATGAAGTCGTGTATGGGAAAGGCTCGCTCTTGGGAAAGATGCCGGGCGACGATTGGCAAAAATTCGCAAATCTGCGTGTGTTGTACGGATACATGTATGCTCAGGCAGCTAAGAAGCTGGTGTTTATGGGCGGTGAGTTCGGACAGAGGGCGGAGTGGGCTCATGATGGACAATTGGAATGGCACCTGTTGGAGTATGCGCCGCATCTTGGGATGCAGCGGTGGGTGTCGGACCTCAATCGCCTCTATCGCATGGAGCCTTCGCTGTATGAAGGGGATATCACTCCGGCGGGCATTGAATGGATCGATTGTAACGACACGGTATCCAGCGTCATCAGTCTGATACGGAAAAGCCTATCAAGCACGGAGATCATGCTCGTCGTGTGCAACTTTACACCGATTCCCCGTCCCAACTATCGCGTGGGAGCTCCTCGCGGGGGCTATTGGAAAGAAATGCTGAACAGCGACGGGTCGATTTACGGGGGTGGAGATTGGGGCAATGCGGGGGGAGTGCATGCCATGCCGGTTCCGCTACACGGGCGGCCATATTCCCTTACGTTAACGGTGCCGGCACTCTCGGCCCTGTTCCTCAAGAGCACGGACGCCTCATGAGGAAGCTTGTGAGGCGTGTCTCGTTCATGGGACCCGTCGGTCGTCAATAGTCAATCGTCAACCGGTTTCTTGCGACGCGTCTCTCTTGGCTCGTCGATGTCCGCCGCTTGTCTCGTAGATGACATTCTGTCTGGTCCTTCAACTCATCTCCATTGCGATAGATCGATCCTATCGTTGAATCACCGGCCATTGCACCTGATGCCTCCTGTTTCCTCCTGATGGATTCGGTCCACGATTTGCACGACTACAATGGTCGATGTGTGGATTCACTGAATGGGGGACCATGCCAGGCAAACACCGAAATAAGTCGGACCAAAAGTCTAAAGTGATTGATGCGGATAAGTTCATTCGCGACTATTACGAGAAGGATACCCCATCTAATGCTGAATCATTTCGTGATCTGCTCGAGTCCGTTTCAACAACAGCGCGGGGGTATTGGAAAATCTGAAAACGGATGATGCGCAACGGATCACCGAGTTAAGCGGCGGAGATCCCGATGCATTACCTCTGGAGGTAGATTCTGGGGAGGAAACGCCTGGAGGATCGGCTCCGACGCCCGATCAGGACATTGTCGATGAGATCGGCGCTGCCGCTGGTGTCACATATCAAGACACAGAGCCGTTGAAAATTGAGGAGAAATTGAGTGGAAGAGATGAGTCACGGTGGGAGCTCGATCCGGCCTCGTCGGAAGATTATCAGGAGCGGCAGATCGGAGCAGCCATGGATGCCAGGAATCCTGTGCAAAAACCCATCAAGCCGAAAGGGCGGCGACAGGCTCCGAGATCGAAGCCTCGCGCCAAACGCGCCTGAACGCAGAAGAAGGTCGCATGCATCAGATCCGATGTAGAGTTATGGACGCCTTGTCGATGTCGCTGTGACTTTTCTTGGACAAACTGTCACTTGCGGGACAGAGGGTCCACCGCCAGCGGGATCTTCCCTGTCCCGCTGTGGAAGCCGATTGCGGAAGCATCGAACATACAAGGGGATGGTTGGGACTGGGAATTCAAGCCTGGCTGTAGGTTTGCATCTTCTCATTATTGCCGTGGTCGATCGGACGACGGCCAATAAAGGGAGGAGATGGTATGACCGACCGAAGCGTAAAAAAAGTGACATCGGAGTATTCCCCAAGCGGGGAAATGGGACAGAAATATCTGGCATCAGGCATTCATGTGTCGATGCGCCTGTGGGACAGGTTGCCGGTGGCCACGCCGGAGCCGCCGACGCAACGGGACTACGAGGTGGTGGGATATGTCATTAAAGGACGGGCCGAACTACAGTTGGAAGGGCAAATGGTGCTGCTCGAACCGGGGGACTCGTGGATAGTGCCGAAGGGATCAAGCCACAGCTACACGATTCTCGAGCCATTCACCGCTGTGGAAGCGACCAGTCCACCAGCACAGGTTCATGGGCGGGATGAACAGGACTGATTTGGAAAGCGTAAGGACAGGTCAATCGTCATACGTCATTCGTGAAGAAAAGAACAAACAATTTCTAATCACGAACGAGAAGATCCGAGCACTGTTGACGACTGACGTTTGGTGATCGAGGTGATGCATTAGCCGAGCGACAAAGTACGAGGTACAGTTTCATCCGGAAGCGGTTGACGAATGACAGTTGACGCATGACGGTATTCCGATAGGGGGACCTGTTACTTCGAATTTTTCGGCGCTTCCGGTACGGCCGCATCCCGCCATAAATTGATCCCGCCGAGCAGTCCATTCAGGTTGGACACGATCGTGACGTTTCCGCGAAGCCCGCTGATGTCCACCATGCCGGCATTTCCGCCGCCTATATAAAGGCGGTCATAGCGAAACATCTTTTCCAGCTTGGCAATCACTTTGGCCAGGCGCCGGTTCCAACGCTTTTTTCCGATCCTCTGCAATTCATCACGGCGCAGTTTGTTTTTCCCAACCTCCAGGTTGGGGACAAGTTTCCCATCCACAAAGAGGGAGGATCCGACCCCCGTGCCCAGCGTCAAGACCAACTCCACCCCCGTTCCGGAGATTGCCCCGAATCCCTGCACATCCGCGTCGTTTGCGGCACGCACCGGCTTTTTAAAGATGGCGTGCAGGGCTTTGGACAGGTGAAAGTGCTCCCATTCTGGCGCCAGATTTACCGCCCCTGCCACTACCCCGCTTCGAACGATCCCTGGGACTCCGACGGATACTCGCTCAAACCTGCCGACCTTCTTGGCCAAAGCCTTGATGACCTTGATGACATCATCGGGTTTGCCGCCACGTGGGGTCGTTTCGCGAATCCGTTCGGTCATCGGTTCGCCGATCTCATTGACGATCAGCGCCTTAATGCCCGAACCGCCGATATCCACCACCAGCGTCCGGAGAGGCTTGTGCTTGGCCTTGTCGGCCTGAGGTGGCGGTGCCGGCTGGCCCTCTTGAGAGGTGGGTTTCATCCTGGAGACTATAAGGACGGAGACTGAGTATGCACGAGCGTGGGTTTACGAACAGGCGGACGGCGGATGACCTGCCTTCTGGTCGGCCACCGGCGTTTGGCCGGAGGCGAGAGCTTGATCGGCCTTCGCTGCGCCGCTGAACGATACAGCGCCTGAACGATCTGGACGTCGATCAGGCCTTCCAGACCGGAAGGTTCCGGTTCTTTGTTGCGGAGGACACAGTCGGAAAAATAGATGAGTTCTGCCGCGAATTGATCGCCGGCCGGAAACTGCTTGGTCTGGGTCTTACCGTCAAGCGTGAGACGCTGGGTGAGAGGGCCGACGTATTCGTACGCGGGGTCCACTTGTAGACGTCCTTTGGTCCCAATGAGCTCATAGGAGGAGACGTCTGCCGCGCCGAAGCTACAGATAAAACTTGCGAGTCTATTGCCGGGAAAACGCAGGAGCGCACCCGACATTTCATCCACTTCCCGGAAGCGGCGGTCCGTTCCCACCACCGAGAAGGTGCTGACTTCGACGGGATTATTCTGAAACAGATAGCGGGCCGCATTGATACAGTAGACGCCGATGTCATAGAGCGAGCCGCCTCCCATTTTCCGTCGAACCCTGATGTCGCCTTCGCGCACCTGCAAGGCAAACACAGAGTTAAACAGGCGCAGCTTGCCGAGCTTACCGGATCGGGCGATCTCTACGGCCTTCACGTTCGCCGCTTCCAAATGGAGCCGATAGGCGATCATCAATCTTGTCCGGGCGCGCTCGGCGGCTTGGATCATCCGTCGACATTCCTGCTCGGTCACGGCCATGGGTTTTTCGCAGAGGACGTGAATACCGGCTTTGGCGGCGCGAGTCGCATAATCGCAGTGCATATTGTTCGGCAGGGCGATGTACACCGCATCGATATGCTTTTCACGCAAACACTGGTCATATTCCTCATAGGAATAGGTGTATGGAACTCTATAGCGTGCACTAAGCTGTTTCAGCTTCTTTGGATCATCAGATACCAACGCAGTGAGTTGTGAGTTGGAGGCGGCATGAGCGAATGCCGGGAGCACCGCCACCTGGGCAATGTGCCCCAGACCGACGACTGCGTACCGGATATGTTTCAACGGGCGCGCCTTGATTTTCCTTGTCGTGGTCATCTCAATCGTTACCGAGGTAAATGGACTGATTTCGTCCCAGCCGGCGCGAGATTCAGTATAGAGAACGCAGTCATGGATCGTTGACCAACCTGAGCCTGAGAGGACAGGGCACGTGTAAATACGCGGTGAGAGTAGCAAAAGATGAAGCCTGACGAGCCTAGCGATTACCCTAGTCGCTCGCAGAAATCAGGAGAGTGACGGCGGAACTCGACCGACATCCGAGGCGGGAAAGATATCCGGGCGGGAATGGGGAAGCATAGGTAGGGGATTGAGCCAGGTCATAGCAGCTCGGCGGCCATCTTCAAGTCATGGACAAGCGATTCGTACATTGCCTCGCGCGACTTCGCATCGATCCCTCGCAGGACAGCCGAAGGATGAAATGTCGCAAGTAGATGCGGCGCCCAGCGGGTCTTCAGCACTTTTCCCCGCTCTTTGGTGAGACGAAATCCCTGTCCCAACAGACTCCTTGCCGCCGTCGCCCCGAGACAGACGACGACGTGAGGATCGATCGAATGGATCTCGGCCTCCAGCCAGGGGCGGCAGGCTCTAATGTGGGAGGGGCGCGGCGCTTGATGCTTCCGCCGCTTTCCTTCCACCACAAAACGGAAATGTTTCACAGCATTGGTGAGGTATAGCGAGCGGCGATCCAGCCCGGCATCCTTCAATGCCTGATCCAGCACGTTGCCCGCCGGTCCGATGAACGGTTCGCCGCGCCGGTCTTCCTCGTCACCTGGCTGTTCTCCAACCAGCATGATTGTGGCTTTGCCGGGACCTTGACCAAAGACGGTTTGTGTCGCGTCAAGATACAACTCACACCCGCGGCAATCGCATGCCGCATTCTTGAGAGTCGGCAAAGTTCGGCCTGCGGGCAGGTACGAGGCGGCAGTCGATCCATTTTTTTGAGCGTTCATCATGGTGGACTACCTTCAAGCCAATACTCGTCGGTAGGCGAGGACTTTGTCGCATCAGCCAGAATGTGCAGCTTCGACTGCAAGGACATGATGCGTCATTATACTGGATCGGAAACGAACCGCGGCAGGTCGGAAGGCTCCACCTTGCCAGGCTTGGTCACGGTATTCGTGTACGGCTTAGTCACGTGTTCATGCACACCGAGAGGGCTAACTAGGCTCCCTCCTAGGTCTCAACTTGTAGGTACCTGTGGTGAGATGGTGCATGTATAAGAAGGAGGGGGAGGGTAGGATCAGGTCAATGAAAGCGAGTCGAAAGCGGGGACGGCGATCGACTGCAGCCGCTAAACGATAAGCAGAATCCTCGTTCAATATGATGAAGGTCGATGAGGACGTTATCACAGGAGGTCATCATGAATAGAATCGTAGGCGTACTGGCCATAACCGCGGCCGTGACATGTGGAGCCGGATCTGCCCTGGCTGCCGATCCGATGAAGGACAAAGAAGCGAAGCCGACAATCGGTGAACGCCTCACGAAGGATGCCGTGACTGGCACCCTTATGAAAATTGATGGCGAGCAATATGTGGTCAGGGACAATGAGGGGAAGCTGATCAGAATGCACGTGGATAAGAGCACGAAGCTGGACAAGGTGGTGGAGGGCGATAAGGTGAAAGCCTATGTGACGGAGGAAGGGCACACGACGACGCTTCAACGCCAGGAGAAGTAAATGGAAAAGTGGGCAGCCCCCATTCGTTGGCATGAGGGCATCACGGGATCGTGGAAGCAGCGGTGACGCCGTGCAGCATGCCCGTACAACTGACGGTCTTGCCAACAAAGGGCGCAGCAGCGCCTCCTTCTGCCATAGCATTGGCCGGGCAGAGGGTGTTCCCCCTAAAACCGTAAGTTCGATGAAAACTTAAGTCAAACGGAGAGGGGTCGGAAGTGCCGCAAGGTGTCGGTCTAGGCCGACATAACTAGGTAATTGCCTAGTTTCCTTTTTCCGGCCGCATGAGTATTCTAGCCGACCGTATAGGGTTGTGCTGTAGTTCCGCATTTTTATCTTTTAGCCTGCCGTACCAATGGACTCACCCTTCAGCAGCAATGCTCAACGGACGAACGCGCAGTTGGCCGCTATCGTTGAATCCTCTCAGGATGCCATCATCAGTAAAGATTTATCCGGTATCGTCAGCACATGGAATAGTGCCGCAGAGCGGATATTCGGATATACCGCGGCTGAGATGATCGGGCAACCGATCTTAATCATTATTCCTGCCGACCGTAAAGATGAAGAAAGACAGATCCTCAGCAAGATTAGAAATGGGGAGCGGGTTGATCAATATGACACGGTGCGGAGACGAAAAGACGGCGCCTGTATTCATGTGTCCCTCACGGTCTCCCCCATCAAGGATTCGCAGGACAATGTGATTGGTGCATCGAAAATCGCCCGCGATATCACCGAGCGCAAACGTGGGGAAGAGGAACTCCGACTGCTCTCGGTACAATTGGATCAACGGGTGGCGGAGCGGACATACGATTTGACGGAAACACGCCAGCGGTTGCGGGTATTGGCGTCGGAGTTGAGTCTGGCCGAGCAACGTGTACGGCGCCAAATTGCCACAGAACTCCATGACTATCTCGGCCAGCTGCTCGTCGTGTGCCGGTTGAAACTGAATCAAGCCAGTAAACGCGTGCAGGATACGGACTTGGCCCAACAGCTGAAGGACGCCGATAGGATTTTACAGGATAGTCTCTCCTATACCCGATCCCTTGTGGCAGAGCTGGCGCCACCTGTCCTGCGGGAATTTGGATTGGTCATGGGGCTCACCTGGCTGGCCGAACAAATGGAACAACATGGGGTCACGGTCACCATGAAGGTGACTCCTTCCTCCTTTGACGTAGAGGAGGACCAGGCGATTCTCCTGTTTCAGTCCGTGCGGGAGTTGCTCATGAACGTCGTGAAACACGCCGACACGAAGCAGGCGCTCCTGTCCGTGGTGACGACAACGGAGGGCGACCTCTTGACCATCACGGTCGCAGACTCGGGGAAAGGTTTTGATCACGCCTTGGAGAGACGGGCCGGAGGCAAACACTTCGGGCTGTTCAGCATTCGAGAGCGGATGGAAGCGTTAGGCGGGCGACTTGAGCTCAAATCCGGGCCCGCCCAGGGCACATCCGCCAGCCTGATTCTCCCTCTAGGCTCTCCTATGTGCGCTGCTGATCCGATGGTGGCGGGCAAGGTACCGGCCCCAGAATCGAAGGAGAGACAACTCGGGGCTGTGAGGGTTCTCATGGTCGATGACCATCCGCTGGTGCGGGAAGGATTGCGTGGAGTATTGGAAGGCTATGAGCAGGTACGGATCGTGGCCGAGGCCGCGGATGGGCAAGAAGCGGTCCAGCTTGCCGCTCAGTTGCGCCCCGATGTGGTCATCATGGACGTGAACATGCCGATACTGGACGGCATTGAAGCGACGCGTCTCATCACGCGAACTTACCCCTCTATGACCGTGATCGGTTTGTCCGTGCATCAAAGTCATCAGATCGAGCGGAGCATGATAGAAGCAGGTGCTGTGGCCTATCTGACGAAGGATGTCGCGGCCGAGCGGCTCTACTCGGCGATCACATCCGCATTGGAGAAGAAGGTGAACGGATGAGGATGGAATAGCGCGGAATGCGCGCTCAGAAGGGACTCGACCGGATGACGCCCGCCATTTCCAACCCCAGAATGGTCAGAACACAGGCAAGCAGGAACGACGCGATCCACACGACTCTTTTGTATGTGTTGTTTTTCAGTTCCAATGCGCTGAACCGGTCGACTTGTTCTTCAGACATGCTCATCTGACGTCCTCCTGTAGACTTGCTTCTACCTCCGGTCATGATAAGGTTGCAAGGAAAAAATGCCCGTGAGGGCGGGGACACCGTCAAACGTCAGTGGTCAAACGTCAATCGATGATATCGTCGCTCGTGAATCCCCCCTCACCTCACCTCTCCCCTCAGGGGGAGAGGGAAGGGTGAGGGGTGCGATCATGTTCACGCTTCTTCGATCTCTGCACGCATGACGGTTGACGGGATTCGCTGCTTCACGCGGTTTTCGGCTGGTGCGAGGCGACCGTCTCCATGACCGTCAGTCGTCAAGCCGCTTGGCGGCAGCATAATGTCGGACTGCGTCCCGTTGGCGTCCCAGTTTTTCGTACAACTGCGCCAGATTGCAATGCGCCTCACGAAAGCCGGGCGCCCGCTTGAGTGCCTCCTCGTAAGCGGCGATGGCTCCGCTTTTATCCTGTTGATCTTCGAGGACCACCCCGAGGTTGAAATGGGCGAGTGCCAGTTCCGGCCCATATTGAATGGCACGACGGTAACAGGCCTCCGCTTCCGCCAGATCACCGGTGTTATGATTCAACAGTCCCAAATTGACATGTGCCTCGGCAAACGCCGGCCGTAAACGGATTGCTTCCTCATAAGCCCGCCGCGCCTCCTCCAAGGAATCATCCTGAAGTCTCATCGCCCGTCCGAACCACGCGAGGGCAGCCTCGGCCTGTGAGGGTTGCGACCCGGGGCGGGGCTTCAACTGAGTCGTCGTAAGAATGTGCGTGGTGTCGAAGTTGAGCAGGAATTGGCCCGAATCCGGTTGCCAGCGGGACGCACCGTCCCACACCACCACCCGCTTGCCCGAGGCATAGATCTTCAGGCTCGAAATGGCCTGGCCGTGCCCGAGCTGTCGCTGCAAAGATTCGAGGACCTTGCGGATCTGACGAACAGACACGCCGGCCTCATTGAGCCCCTTGGCAGTCCGCAGCATGACGAGATTCTGAAAAGAGTACGAGCAGGGAGCATTCTGGCGAGAAACCGGGAGGAGGGCGGCACGGAGACAAGACCGCAACCCTGATTCACTGAGACGCAGGATGCGACAGAGTTCGGCTGCGGAATATTCGCCGATCATCGTCTCCCGGCGGTAGCCTTCTTCACAGCCTCGCGAGGAGCCTGTGCCGGCAACGCCCGTGAGCGAGCACCTTTCTTCTGCGCGGTCTGGGCGACGCTTTCCTTCAGCCGTTGCATCAGATCCACCACATCCGTCGCGTGCCGGGCCACTTTGGGCTGCAGTTTGATGGTCTTACCTTTGGATTTTTCTTCAATCAGCTCCATCACCCGTTGCCGATATTCGTCGTGGTAGGCCTGCGCGTCGAATGTATCGCTGGAAATCGACTCGATCAACTGAGTTGCAAGCTTCAGTTCGGCGGAACCGGGTTTCTGATCGCTTTTGGGCATCGCGTCAAACTCTCGAATCTCGTCATGGTAGTGCATCCGATGCAGAAGCAAGTGGCCTTGAACGGAGCGAATCACATACAGACTGTCCTTCCCACGCCATACATACTTGGCCAAGGCGACGCGCTGCATATCCTCCATCGCCTGAGCGAGTAGCTGGTAGGCCTTCTCGCTTTGTTTTTCCGATCCGAGATAGTAGGTGCTTTCAAAATAAATGGGATCGACGGCGCTCAAGGGAACGAACTCCAAGATCTGCATGGCATCGGACTCTGCCGCTTGCAATTGGTCCAATTCGTCCTGGTTGATGCGCACATACTGCTCTTTGGATATCTCATAACCCTTCACGAGCTCATCGTAGTTGACGTCGCGCTTGCAAACGGGGCAGAAACGCTGTTGCTTGATGCGACTTCCGCAGGGCCCATGAAGCTGGTTGAAATGGATGTCCTGTTCATCGATGGCGGAATAAATTCCCACCGGTATCGTGACCAGTCCGAACGAGATATGAGCAGTTTCCAGCTTACGTCCCATTGAATTGTCCCCTGCCTTTATTAGAGGTGGAGCATCATTGTAGAAAGCGGAATTCTTGAGGGTACTAGGGAAAACCCTGGCTGGTGTCTGAACTCACCTCAAGCGATTGTCCTTCGTCGCGCTGTTCGGAGGGGGTTCGACGCCGACGCCGTGCACATAGACCAATTCGCCGCCCAGCCATCCGGACAGACCCAAGATACTGACGCCAAGGATCGACAAAACGATGGGAATGCCTGCCCCAGGCTCACTGATCATTCGCAGCCACAGATTTAAGGTAAAGAGGGCGACGACGAGGAGATTAATCACCATATGCCACGTACCGATCCGCTTGACCACCGGATCCGAGATCGAGCGAAAATCCAGATACCCGGGGATTGCCGCGACCAGCGCGCCAAGCCATCCTCCGACCATCGCGTAAAATCCCATGTCATTCCACAGGATGCCGCCCCAGCCCATGGCGTACACGAGGTCGCATACCAGAGAGAAAATCCACAGCGCGATTGGAAAAGGAACGACCATGGGATGAATCGGGTGGTTGTGAATACTTGCCGGAGTTCCCATGGTCCATCCTTTCAGCGTGTTATGGTTTACGCAGCAGTCGTCTCGAAAAAGTTTTCTGAGTCTCCTTTTATGGATGTGATGGTGCCGTTTCGGCCGTAATTGGAGGCCGTCCCTTTGCCCGGGCCTGAGCCATGTGTTCCTGAACCGAGGAGACATTCCGAGAGAGTTTCTGATGCTCGCCCTCCTCATCCTCGATCGTAATCATGGTAATCACGTGTGGTGAGGCCTCTCGAACACGGTCATGACATTGGCGTATGAGAGGCATAACGCGATCCCAATCTCCCTCGATACAGGTCCCCGAGGGGGTCAGCTGGTACGACAATCCCGACGCACCGATCAATGAAATGGCCGGAGCGATATCACGGCTTATGTGATGGCCCTTGCCCAATGGAATGATGGTCAATTCAGCCAACATAGCGTCACCTTCTTTGGTTAGGGTCCTGAGTGGTTTGCCGGTCAACCTGTCCGTCCTGTGCGACCATCGGTTCAGGTTTGCGGGGCGGACAGCCGACCAGCACTGTACAGAGGATGATGAGGGTCAGTAATGCCTCAACGGTATTCTTGGCATGTCTCGTCATGGTTTCAGTCCGTTGCTTGTGCCACGTAGGCGATCTGTCTTGCGCAGCACCGGTGACGAAGCCAGCTCTGCTCAGCGTGAAGTAACTTCAATTGACGCCTTCATTCTCCGGGGATTCAAGATAGACTTTGGACACCTCTCTCCTGCGTCCGACTCGATGGTTCGCTCCCTCGGGTACGCTATACTATGGCTGCCGCATGTCTCCTAAGCAAGAGAAGCCGGCCGCTTGGGCTCGGATGGTTGCGAGACGAATTCCAGTACTTCACCCCCGAGTATGGTATTTCCTGAATGGACCGCGAGGTCTCCCAGCGAGACGATCCCCACGAGGTTTTTTTCGCGGTTAAGTACCACCAATCGGCGGATACGCTTCTCAACCATCAGCATCGCTGCTTCTTGAATATCTTGATCGTCAAAACAGTAGGTGACATCCCGTGTCATCGCCTCGCCGACCTTCATAACTTTTGGATCCTGTTTGCGCCCGAGGACGCGAAGGACGATATCGCGGTCGGTCAGCATGCCGATCAATTGCTTGCCATCGCAGACCGGCAGGATTCCCACGTCCATATTGCTCATTGTTTCCGCCGCTTCCTCCACCGATATATCGGGAGAGATCACCTCAACCTGCGGTGTCATGACATCTTTTAGTTTTGTCACGTGCGCACCTCCTTTGTGTCCGGGCAGCACATTCGTTCTTGCCGCCCCACGCTGCTTCATGCATGCGTCTTCTCACGTTGGAATAGGCGAGAAAGCTCTCTTTGGTAAGTCCTCTCGTCAGGAAACCGACTCCGACCGCCGCCATGCCGGTGCCTCCCAGGCCTCGCGGCGCAGTCCCAAAATGGCGAGCGAGCTACCTGCCACTGTGGTCAACAGCCTGGCGGTCGGTCGATATTATTTCTTTCGCCGAGCCTGCCTGGACATGGCAGTAGAAGACGCCGAACGGCGGCCTTCCCGTTTCAACGCCCCCAGGGTGGCTCTTGAGCGCCGAGGAGAAGGTTTCTGCGATCGGCTACGTTGTCCTTTTTCATAAGCCCGTTTTGCGCTACGCCTGGTTCGTTCCGATGTCTGCCCTTTACGCGGCGGCTTCAAATCTACACCGGCTTTGCGGGCTTTCGACAGTCCGATCGCGATCGCCTGTTTCGTGGAGCGAGCGCCGTGCTTGCCCTCTCTGACGTGATGGATTTCTTCCTTGACGAATTCACCGGCTTGCGTGGATGGCGCCTTGCCCTCTTGCTTCTTTGTGTTGGCGCGTCGAAGGGTGTCTTGTTCCGGCATAAGGTTCTCCTTTTTGAGGATCTTTCTGCTACGTCCTTCCGAATAATTTGCGCAGTTCTCCTTTGGCCCGTTCCAACCTGGTTTTCTGCGTGGCGGTCAGGCCCTTTCCCGAGCGATTGATGTGAAAATTAAGCATGGACATGGCCGATTGATAGGGCGTTCCTTTACGCCGTTTGCTGCGCATGGCTGAGCGCTTGAGCGAGGATGCGATCTGGCGGGGACTCCCTTTCGTGAACACGCCGGGTTCCAGATCAAGCGCGTCGCTGCGCCTCATGACATCCGCCGACCATTTTCCGCCTCGCTTCGTTCCCGACCGTCGTGATGTTCGTGTTGTACGTGCCATGTTGATCCTCTCGTTTCAATTATCACTTCGCCTGCACGGTTAACCATCGGTGTTTATATTGGAGAACGCAAACCACGTGCCGATGATCATTGAACACACCTCCGAAAAAACTTAAACCTTTCCCCCCAGGTCCCCAAAATACCGACGCCTTTGCATCGTCCATGGACTGCCGAGATGTCTTGTTCAGGACAGGCTGTCCCTGATGTTTCGACGGCGACTATCCGCATTGCCGACCCTATGGCGCCAGGTAATCAGAAGAGCGAGAAAGCTCTCCTCGAATCGGTTGCCCTCCCTCCTGATAATTCCATGACGGTCGCATCTTTCGAAATGGCATCCCCATGAGTTTAGGGAACGTCAGCTCGCCGGGGTTCTGATAAGCCGGCACGCCAATCGTCACTTGTGACTGAGGTACATTGAGGCGCAACGTGCCGTGTAATCGATCCCAGAGGGTCAAACCACTGGACCAATTGGACCCCGTCTCCTCGGGAATAATGGAGTGATGGATCCCGTGCATCCGGGGGGTGACGATAAATCGGTTCACCAGTCGCTCCACCTCGATCCGCAACATCACATTGGAATGGTGAAACAGGACTGAGAGCAGCAACGCCGTCTGCCAGATCGAGAGTGAGAGTTGCGACAAGCCGAACACGAACACCTGTCCTGCGCGCCAGGCGACAGAGATCACCATCTCGCCGCAATGAAACCGGAGAGCCGTGGTGGTGTCGAGATCAAGATCGACATGATGCACGAGATGAAACCGCCACAACACCGGCAGGCGGTGTAAAAGGACATGCCACACGTACAGGGTGTAATCCATCCAGGCCACGGCGAACGGCACTTCCAGCCAAATGGGGAACGAGATCCTTTGAAAGAGTCCCCAACGACGTCGTCTGACTAAGGCCGTGACATAACTCACGATGGGCCGCTCTGTGATTTGCAAAGCCATGGCCGTGAAGGCCGACAGAGCAACATTGCGCGCTTCGCGTCGCGACTTCGACTCAACCGCGCTTCGAAGAGGTCGGCGCCGCTCCAACCACACCAATAGTACCAATTCGCCAAGCACCAAGGCCGCACTCATCCATATCGGCACCTTTCTTTCCCGGAGTGAAGTTTGCTGCAGAAGTCCTTCTCCCTTTTCGCGCGGCGATTGCTCTCCTCACGGTGTCAGCACAATCTTGATGCACCCGTCCTGCTTGTGCTTGAAGATCTCATATCCCCTGGGCGCATCCTCCAGACGGAAGCGATGGGTAATGATGAACGAGGGATCGATTTCGTGCTTCTGTATGCGATCGAGCAGTGGCTGCATGTATTTATGCATGTGCGTTTGACCCATCTTCAGCGTGAGGCCCTTGTTGAAAGCGGCGCCGAAAGGGATTTTGTCGAGAAAGCCGCCGTATACGCCGGTAATCGAGACGGTGCCGCCCTTCCGGCAGGAACCGTTTCAACTTCGACCGTATTCTTGCCGTACCAGCAGACCGCTTTCATGGGGGTCTCCTCTTTCATGTCTGGCCTGCCCTGTCAAAATAGGAAGGGCCCCACGGTCACGTCGAACAAGGCGCTGCCGATAT
>DAISKX010000002.1:0-24458 GCA_036820725.1 Nitrospiraceae bacterium | reverse complement strand
GTGCGCCGCAAGGTCAGATGTTGTTTAGCGGATTCAAGTGTTTCTGGATGGCTGTCGACCATCAGGTATCGGACTCGCGGATATACGAGCCCATCGTGATCCAGCGTCTTGAGACGACTCAGAAAACAGGCGGCAAGATTTCCGTTTCCTGGTCCCCACTCCATGATCGTGAGGTGTGAGACCTCGTTCGATTGGCGTGTGACGTGTGACGGTTGACGATCGGCCAACTTGTCCCGCTTCACGACCTTCTCGTAGTAATCATCCGCCAGCGCGTGAGCGAGTCGATAATCAGATGAGGCAAAGGTCTGGTAGAACCGGCGGAGTTCAGTTCCTCGCAGGCGATAGAACAGATGATTGATGTGGTCTTGCCAGACATCAACCGGCCGATACTCTCCGATCGGTTGCGGGAGGGCATCGAGATCCTGTAACTGGCCGCCTGTTCGATGATCCATCAGTCCTGTTTCCAAGGGAGCCGAATTCTAACAGGAAGCGATTTTGCGTCGCAACCCTGGAGCATCCGCCAATTAACAGTCACCTTCAGCCTGTTCTTGACAGTGACGACCAGCCAGGTGTACCACGTCATTATGGGAGAGTATCGCTTCCGCCTACCGGCCTGGTGTGGGTCATGCGCGCTTACCCTGGTCATGCTGCATCATTTCCACGTCGATCCGTCCTTGGTATGTGCTGAAGAACTCCCCTTGACTCATAATATTCCGATTCCTGAGTTTCAAAACGGGACGTCTGATACCAAGCCCTATAATTTCGACGCCCCTCCGGAAGGGATGTTCCTCTCCATCGTCCTATCCGAAACATTCGAAGAGGAGCTGGGGTTCCAGCGGACTCATGAAATTGTTCCCGTCCGGCCCACGGAGCGATTTCACACGGATTCGGCTCCCGTGTTCATCGTCTTCAAACTTCACCAGCATTATCAGTCGTTTCAGTTGTTCGGCCTATGCTTTCCGGAAGAGGTACCCGGTCTAGATGGGAATGCCGTCGTGAGCCAGGATGCGATGTACATCGCGTTGGAGGATGACACCGGATATCTCAAACTGCTTCCGCCTCAAGGCGGGTGGAAAGCCGGACGGTACAAAGTGCATATTCACGCGGGCGAGCAGGTGAACGATATGTCATTGATGGGCACCATGCGGTTTGAAATGACGCAGGCCGACCGGGGTATCGCTCATCCCGTCAACTGATCTTTTGAAAGACGCTGATATCAGCCGCCCCGAGCGCACTGCTGACAATCGACCGGGGTTTTCCAGCATGTACCGCACGATGCTCTTCCATTTCCATTTGCAGACGTACGGGCATCGCAACATGACGTGGATTATGACGTGGATTCACATCTCGCCCGAGCATGCGTGCCGGGTCTGCGAGGTTTGACCCTGGTTGGGACCTTCTGTAAAATGCCGTCGTACTCGTGCACCATTGTCGTATAAGCCGTCTTCCTTCATGACTGTGGCCCCCCGCCCATGGACATCGATCGTCATCCCGGTCAAGGATGAGCAAGAGAACCTGATTCCCTTAACCGAACAGCTGATGAAAGTACTGGAAGCCAGGGATGAGTCCCGGTCCGCCTCCTTTGAAATTCTCTTTATTGACGACGGCAGCACAGATGGAAGCAGCGCCCTGCTCGATTCGCTGGCTGTTCAATATCCGCGGGTTCGCGTGCTCCATTTCGACCGCAACTACGGGCAATCCTCCGCGTTCGATGCAGGATTCAAGCATTCGACGGGTGAATTGGTCATCACCATGGACGGTGACCTCCAGAACGATCCAGATGACATCGAAACCTTGCTACCTTACACGAAGCGGTTCGATCTGGTGTGTGGATGGCGCACCAATCGCCACGATAGCCTGATTCGCACAGTATCATCTCGGATTGCCAACGGCGTGCGCAGCGCGGTGACGGGAGACAATGTCCATGATACCGGCTGCTCTTTGAAGATTTTTAAGCGTGCCGTCGTGGAGAAGGTGCAACTGTTCGAAGGGATGCATCGCTTCTTCCCGGCGCTAGCGCTCATGCAGGGCTTTACCATTACCGAAGTCCCCGTGCGCCATTACCCTCGCACTCATGGCATGTCGAAATATGGAGTCGGCAACCGCCTCTTTAAGGGGTTGTATGACCTGATGGCCGTTCGCTGGATGCAACACCGCTGCCTTCGGTATCGATTTCGCACGCCGATTCTTCCTTCTTAGCACGCACATCTGTTGGAGCCCCTGTGATGTCCATAGAAACAATTTGGCTCGCCATCGGTTTTCTCGGTCAAGGCGTCTTCTTCATGCGCTGGGTCGTGCAATGGGTGGCGTCTGAACGCAGCGCGGCCAGTCGCGTTCCTACCGCGTTCTGGTATATGAGCTTGATCGGTGGGCTGATCACTCTGGCCTACGCGATCTATCGAAGAGATCCGGTCTTTATTGCAGGTCAGAGCGTGGGAGCATTCGTCTATCTTCGCAACTTAATGCTGATCAAAAAACCCGGTCACGCCGACCGCCCCACTCTACCCCCGATCGCGAAGGCCTGATGAGTTCCTTGCCGTCCGCACCCGATCAGAATTCCGAATCTTCCGACGCGGTGCGACAACCACTCCAGTTGTTCCTCTTACTCGTACTGGCCGGCGTTCTGTTTTTCCTCGGCCTGGGGGCAACCGGGCTCACGGATCGCGATGAGGGTCGCAATGCCGAAGCCGGCCGGGAAATGTATGAACGTGGAGAATGGATCAGTCCGACCTTCAACTATGAGCCACGTTTCGCGAAGCCGGCGTTCGTCTACTGGCTCATGAGCTTGTCGTATCACACATTCGGAGTGAACGAATTTTCGGCTCGGTTTCCGTCCGCCGTTTTCGGCCTGGGCCTCATCGTCTTACAATATCTGTTTCTCGCTCGCTGCCGGGGACCGGTGGTCGCGCTGTTCGGGGCAGCCATGCTGCTATTGAACGTACAAATTCTCGGCCTCGGACGCATGGCCTTGACCGACAGTGTCCTCATTTTTTTTATCGCCCTATCTCTCTATGGGTTCTGGCTTGGATTTTATGGAGAAGGTCGAACTCGGCATTGGATGTGGATATTTTATGCGGGCATGGCACTGGCTACCCTCACGAAAGGGCCCGTTGGATTTCTCGTTCCACTCGTCACTGTCAGCCTCTATCTTTTTCTTGTGCGCGAATGGCCCGGCTTTTGGCAACGCGGCCTCCCTATAGCGGGTCCCCTCGCTTTCTTGCTCTTAGCCTTGCCTTGGTATGTCGCCATGCTGATGATTCATGGCGATCAGTATATCAACTCAGCCAGGGCAGACACGGTCGGGCGATTTTCGGGAGCCATGGAAGGGCATGGCGGAACTCCATTGTTTTACATTCCCATTTTCCTGGTCGGATTCTTTCCCTGGAGTGGATGGCTGCCCTTTGCATGGTACCAAGCCTTCCGGAGCTGGCGTGCTGTCCGGAAGCAGACCCGGAACAAACTTTCGATACCGTTAGAACTGAGGCTAGACTGGTTTGCCGCGATCTGGGTCCTTGCCGGACTGGTTTTCTTTAGCCTATCCTCTACCCGTCTCCCCCACTATATTGCACCCTTGTTCCCAGCAGCCGCGATCCTGACGGCATC
Source organism: Nitrospiraceae bacterium (assembly GCA_036820725.1). Taxonomy (GTDB): domain Bacteria; phylum Nitrospirota; class Nitrospiria; order Nitrospirales; family Nitrospiraceae; genus DASSBQ01. Next base: position 20,855 of record DAISKX010000002.1, on the reverse strand, counting down.
GTTTTGGTATCGATGCGTGAGCGAGGTGACGGTTCCAGGAGCGCGCGCCGCAATTCATACCATGACTGCGTTCGGCTATGTCCTCGCGCTTGCGTTTGCTTCCCTGCCGCCTTTGTATGCGCAGTTTGCCGGGAAACTGGTGAAAGAATTTCCTGCCGCCGCTCAGATGGATATCGGCAATGGTCCGTACATCATCGCCTTCATTCTTCTTATAGGAACGGCGTTGGTGAGCTATTTCGGATTGAGTGAATCGCGACGGCCCGCCGCATTTTGGGCAGCCGGCGCCTCGTTGGCTTTGGTGGTGCTGATCATCACGCAATTTATCTTGCCGGTCCTGAGTCATTATTATGTGGAACCGCCGCAGCAACTGGCGGAGGTAGCCGGACTGAACTTGGGCCGCGAGGACCGACTCATCGTGTACGGGCAACCGCGGCCATCACTCGTCTTTTATGCGCGACGGAAAGCGATCATGGTTCCTGTGAACGAAGAAGGGAACATCGCACAGTATTTGAATCACCCGGGTCGTACGATGCTGCTGCTGCCGCAAGCCATGAGAGGCAGGTTGCCGCCCGAAACGATGGATTATCCGGTCGTCCTTCAGCGATATGGATATATACTCCTCTCGAGCCAGTCTATGGTTCGAACTCCACCACCATCCGAGCCACCCGATTCTCCGCCCATACGCATTCCAGGCCACTAGGCGGCCCAAGCGAGACCGTTCATTGAATCGGGACGATTCCTTTTAGCTGCACTATCAATACGAGCAGCAGTGCCACCCCGATGGTGTAAAGACATTCCCTGGAGACCGAGCCTTCCGTAACGGGATTTGGCCCACTCGCTTGGACCGTGTGGTCACCACCTACCCATCGAGCCATGACCGCAAGAATGGTCACTCCTATCACCACAAAGGAGTCGGTAGCACATGATAATCCCAATCCAATAATGAGGGTGATCTCCCGATGACTCACATTCCTGATGCCTCGTTGCCATCCAGAGAAACGGGACCATTTGATGATCAGGCCAAGAATGATCAGAACAATTCCCATGACGGTAAGTATCTCATTGCTCCTACCGTCCTCGACACGATGAAGAATGAGCCAGATTGCGGCGGTCACGACGACGACCGCCGGGGTCACGTTCGCGATGGCACGCGAGACGGATTTCTTCCAGTCACCCAAGGGATGCGCAAAGACGGTCCCGACGATATAGCCGGTCGCCATGCCAGACACCACGTCAGTCACAAAATGGGATCCCCGCCATACGCGGCTCATTGCAACCCATGTGGCCAAACCGAACATGGGCCACGTGGTCCAAGGAAAATGTTTCGCGAATACGGTCGCGACCGCAAATGACGCCGACGAATGGCCTGACGGCAAGGAATCCAGCCCCGAGGCCCAGGATGGCCACCACAGCCATTCGCCAGAATGCGTCAACCGGGGCCTCGGACGTCCGATAAGATGCTTGAGACCGTTCACTACCAAAGCCACGCAAATATGAGCCAGCATGCTCTCAATCCCTGCTCGCAAGAAGATCGGCCGACTCTTCCACCAGCCAATCCCTAAAACAATCAGACTGACAGCAATGAGGGTTCCCCCGTTTCCAATCTTTTCACCAAGGTCACCCAGTTTCTGCACTGACGACAAATTCAGAGAACGAAGAAAACGGAGGAGAGGCAGGTCGATTTGCAGAAGGGCCATGCCGCAGGCAGCGAGGGTCAGAAGGGACAGTCCAACCGCTAGAGAGGAAGGGGCTGGAGAACCCGAATGAGATTGGCCGGACGTTGTGGTGTAGTCATTCAGGCCGGCGCCCGATTCCGTCATGGTACCCAGTCAGCCAGAAAGACATTGAACTCTCCGGGGGTCTTGGCCCCGCGGTCCGACACCCAGACGAGTTTTTTGTGGTCTGGAGACCACATCGGAAAACTGTTGAAGTTGCCCTGAAAGGTCAGGCGTTCGAGCCCGGTTCCATCGTCCTTGATGCCGTACAAATGAAAAGACGGACGGCCATTCCCTCCCCTGGTTTCGGTGTTGGAGGAAAAGACAATGTGCCGACCGTCAGGATAAAAAGAGGGGGCAAAATTTGAGGCACCATTGGCCGTCACTTGACGTTTTTCTGATCCGTCGGCATTCATCACAAAAATTTCCAATTGGCCCGGCTCCACCAATCCCTGCGCCAACAGAGCTTTGTACCGTTCCGATTCTTCGGGCGAACGCACGTGCTGTGCACGGTAGACAATCCGCCGACTATCCGGGGAAAAGAATGGTCCCCCGTCATACCCTGGTTCATCGGTCAGCCGACGCATATGCGTGCCGTCGATATTCATCGCATAAATGTCCAAATCACCGTCACGGACGGAAGTCCAGACAATGGTCTTGCCATCCGGCGAAATAGTGGCTTCAGCGTCGTACCCGGGCGTGTTCGTTAAACGCTGCATCCCCTGCCCATCTATCTTGACTGAAAAGATATCGTAGTCATCCAGAGCCCAACGGTAGACTCCATCCCGCTTCGGTTTGGGAGGACAAGTCGGGCTTTTTAGATGGGTCGATGAATACAAGACCCGCCGATTTCCCGGGAAAAAATAACCACACGTCGTCACGCCTACACCTGTGCTGACCATTCGAGCTTTCCCACTCTCCAGGTCCATCACATACATTTGATAGCAGCCCAGCGGCGTTTCGGCAGGAGTCAAAGCGTCCGCATACGTGTCCGTTGTCCACTTGTTCGTAGATTGAAAAATAAGCTGTGTTCCGTCAAAGGAAAAATATGCTTCTGCATTCTGACGACCGAAGGTCAATTGTCGAATGTTCTTCAAATGGCGTTCTTCCAAAGTGCTCTCAACGGCTGCGCCTTTCTTATCATCTCCGCTTTCCGCGATCGGAATCGCGAGAAAAAGCAGCCCCATCCCCAAAGCGATCGCCACACCATCTCTACCGATGCTCAAGAATCACCTCATTCGCCGCAGTCGTATCCCACTCTCCTCGTGCCACCACTGCGCCTTCGTTAAAGACCACATAACTCTGCCATCCGTAGAAAAACAAGAGCCTTGCCATGTTGCCTACGGCATCCGGCGTGTTTCCGTACAAAAAGGTCAGGACGCTTCCTCGTAGATTATGTCGTGGACATGAGACCAAGACGGCAAAGGTCGGACCATCGTATGTGCGGCCGGCCACACGGAACCCGGACTCCGTCACCGAAAACTTCTCACCGCAACCCTCTCGGATGAGACCTGCCGGTGCTAAATCCGGAGCGTGGCCAAGCGATAAGATCGAGCCACCCTCGTTAAGAGTCAGCGTGGCAGCAGGAATAATACGGGTCTTCTCCCCTTCCGGCCTCATTAGCTCTTGTGCCTGGACCCGTTGGATGATTCCCGCGAATGGTGTTCGATCAGCAGGCTCGTTGGAAAATAGAACAATTGTGCGCCGCGGATCGGTCACAAACAGGTTCAGCATAGCGGGAAGTTCATCCCGTTCGAGTCGTCGAAAGATGTTAAATTCCGGATCAATCAGGAGAGATTGAGGGACAAAGGAAGTCGGGATTGACACGCTCTGTTCAGCTGTCCCAAGTGATACACGCTCGGTCACACGCGCTCCATCTCCATCCTTGACTTGGACATCGACCGGGACGCGGTAAATGGCATTCTGCTGAGTAAGCGTGACCTTCGCTTCGAACGAAGGCGCCCCGGTGGAAGAGCGCTCAAACTGTCGGGCTCGGGCTTCCGTCACAGCCAGTCGCGGCGCACCGGACCGTTCCACCCATTGGTCGAAGAACCATTGGAGATCTTGTCCAGTTACGCGGGTGAAGATTGCCTCGACATCACTCCAGTCCGCGTAGGAACCCATACGTTCGTTCACTAAAGCCTTCAGGCCACCCCAAAACTTGTTCTCCCCTATTTCACGCCGGAGCATGTGGAAGATCATAGCGGTTTTCTGATATCCGATGGCATTGTCCTTTTCGTCTGTTTTCCTGGTGAATCGGGCTACAGGATAATCCTGGTCACGTTTCACGTACACGGCATATCCGAACAACATCAAACGGCGCTGCTCCTTCGCCTGCCCTTCGTCTCCTATCAATTCGTGATAGTAATAATTCGTCAGATACGTCGTAAGCCCTTCTACCCAGTTTGCTGCATCGTGACGGTTATAGACCCCATTCCCAATCCACGAATGCACTATTTCATGACCCAGTGCATACGGCTGGGTATAGTGCCGCTTGATGATCGCCGCCCCGAGCAACGTAAAAGAGGGCATGCCAAGTCCTGAAGAAAAGAAATTCTCGACGACTGCAAACTTCGGAAACGGATACGCCCCCAACAAGGGAATATAGGCGTCGAGATATCTCGCACAGGCATCGAGATATTCGTCAGCCAGATGCGCGTCCTCTTTAAACAAATACGCGCCAAGGCGAATCGGTTGTCCATTGGACGCTTTCCATTCACGTGTCCTTACGACAAATTGATTGGCGGCAAGAGTAAGCGCCTCGCTCTTCGTCGAAACGCTCCATCGGCCCGGGGAACCTCCTTCGGCCCCTTGACTGATGCTTACCCAGTTTGGCGGAAGCTTCACCGCAAGCTCATACGACGCAAGTGAGCCTGAAATGTCCGGGTACCACCTGCTTTCGCTGCTAAGATATACTCCCTCAGGACCGATATGACCGGCAGTCTCGCTGGGTGTCACGAACCGGAGATGCCGCGGATCCTGCGGAGGGTCATTTACAGTCCCGCTATACCGCCACTTGAGCGTCCAACGAGGTCGTGAGTCGGGCAAGTGGATTGCCACCCGATCACCTTCGTAACGGTCGAATGCCAGCATGGCATCTTCATCGGCTGCCCCGTCTGAGATGACGGCTGAGAGGCGTTCAATGGAAAGGGAAGGAGCGAGAGTGAAGACGACAATTCGCCGGCTATCCGGTACGTTGACTTGTACTCGGTCCGAAACAATCAGTTCATGTGAGTCGGGACGGAGGTCGGTTGAAAGTTCGTGATGTACAATCGACGGCTTATCGTCCTTCGGCTTCGCATAAGCCAAAGCTACAAAGAACGTAGAGATAATAACGGGAGGGATCAGGAAATACCGTAAACTCACCCAGCACCGTGCATGATTGAAAGAGGATCAAGCTTAACATTCCCGGCACACCATCACAAGCTGAACGGACGTCAACAGCCGCTCAAGATCGACAGGTTTACCAAGCACCTCTTGAGGTCCGAGTGCCCAGGCCTCCTCGAGAAGCTCCTCATTGTGGTTGCCTGTCAGGAGAATAACGCCTCCCGCATATTCTTTCTCTCTCAATGTTCGAAGCACATCTATCGCGCTCATACCGGGAAGAAGAAGATCGAGCACAACCAAGTCTGGCTTGGTTTCGCCTATCATCGCAATGGCTTCAGGACCGTTGATCGCGCTCTGTACTTGATATCCGCGCAACGAGAGAAATCGAAAGAATAGATCCCTTACCATTGCCTCATCATCGACAACGAGAATTGATTCGTTCAACATCGGAGCGTCCGAACCCAGTTTTGCCACGCACGTTTCGCGGCGAGACGCACGCTGTGCGACCTGGTTTACGGCACCAATCAGAATATCCAATGAAAGACCTTTTCGTAGAAAATCCGTCACACGCAATTCTCTCGCTTGGTTTTCCTGGTCTTCGATCGATCCTCCCCCTAAGATGATGACCCCAGCTGACGGATCATGAGCGCGGATTTCCTTCAATACTGCCAAGCCATCCATGTCCGGCATGCGCAAATCGAGAAGCGTCACCTGTGGACTGTGCTTGCGAAACAACTCCAGTGCATCGCGACCGCTGGTTGCCGTCATGACGTGATAACCATGACGCGTAAATACGGCCTGCAATAAATCACAGTTGAGTCGATCGTCATCGACGACCAGGAGTGTACTCATATCGAATCCCTTCTATAGTCGCGTAGGTCAGCGGGGGCAGAGCAGAGTTCGACTGGGGAACTCGCTTAGGAGAACTAGGAAAAGCCTAACACAGATACCGGGAGGCGAGAAGAAATTGCACAGATCACGGCATGACGCCCGGACATTCAAGGACACCACTAAAACAGCGCGTCAACGAACCCTTCCGCATTGAAATCCTGGAGATCCTCGACCGCTTCCCCCACACCTATTAGTCTCACGGGAATCTTTAATGCGTCCGCAATAGCCACCACAATTCCACCTCGCGCCGTGCCGTCCAACTTGGTCAAAGCCAACCCCGTCACTCCGACGGCTTCATGAAATTGTCTGGCTTGGGAAAGCGCATTCTGACCGACGGTGGCATCCAATACCAACAGTACTTCGTGAGGTGCGCTGAAACCATCCTGAGCCAGCACCCGCTTCACTTTGCGCAACTCTTCCATGAGATTGACTTTGGTGTGAAGTCGACCGGCAGTGTCTATAAGAAGTACATCAGCTCCGCGCGCCTTGGCGGCAGTCATACCGTCATATACGACAGCAGCCGGGTCCGCCCCAGGGCGGTGACGTATTACCTCGACGCCAATGCGTTCGGCCCAGACCTGCAACTGTTCAATGGCGGCTGCCCGAAATGTATCTCCCGCCACGAGCAGCGGACGCTTTCCCAGTTCCACGAGCCGCTGGGCAATTTTTGCAACCGTCGTCGTCTTACCGACCCCGTTAACACCCACAACAAGAATGACGAACGGCTTCGGCCCTTTTTCGATCAACTCTGTAATGGACTGCCCCTGTACCGGCCGCAATACATCCAGCACTGTACGGCGTAATGCATTCCTGACCCCCGTGGCTGTTGCAGCCTCGGCACCACGCACTTCATTTTTTATATGGTCCATGAACTTCTGAACCACATGAACGCCGAGGTCTGAACTGATGAGGGCGCCTTCCAGATCCTCGAGGAGTGCGGCATCCGGAGTTCTTCCCAACCATCGATCAAGTTGTCCGGTGACGGTCGTGCGAGTCTTTGACAACCCTTCGCTGAGCTTTTGAAACCAGCCCATTCTCTCTCTCCTGGCCTTTCCCCATCACGAACGCTGCGATGGTTCCTCGGATCAGCAGCTTCCGATGAGCCGAGGCAATGGATGCACTAACCGTCGCACAATCAGCTCACGACGCCGCATCCGACGAGCTTCTGATTCACTCCGCTCGTGGTCGTAACCGCATAAATGCAAGATTCCATGAATCAGTAATATGGCAAGTTCTTCGTCAGCGGAATGGTGTCGCGCGCGCGCTTGCCGCACAGCCGTGTGAACAGAGATCACGACGTCGCCCAACAAGACAGATCGCGGACCACCGTCAGCTTCCCGCTGCGAAAAAGCCAGAACATCGGTGAAAGTATTTCTTCCCCGATACTCCCGATTCAACCGTTGCATCCCACGATCGCCGATGAGTTCAACACACAGCTCTGCATTTGGTTCGCCGACGGCATTTAATATGGCATTGGCCAGGGCTGTAACGGCCTTTCGGCGGATGTGTCCCTTTCGTCGAAGCCGAACACGCACTGCGGCTGGCATTAATGTGGCTGACCCCAAGAACCTTTGGTCGAACTATTCGTCCGCGAGGATTTTGGTAAACGGGGAGAGGATGCAGCTGCAGTAGACTTAGACAACTTGGGGGACAGACCTTTACCATTATCCGTGTCATGTCGATCATAGGCCTTAATGATCTCTTGAACCAAGCGATGGCGAACCACATCTCGCTCGTCAAAATACACAAACTCAATACCGTCAATATTCTTCAGGATCTTTCGGATTTGAACGAGACCCGATACCCGATCGGCAGGAAGATCCACCTGCGTGATGTCCCCTGTGACAACCGCCTTGGAATGGAACCCTAACCGTGTCAGAAACATCTTCATTTGTTCCGCGGTTGCATTTTGGGCTTCATCCAGGATGACAAAGGAGTCGTTCAATGTTCGTCCACGCATGAACGCGAGAGGCGCAATCTCAATGTCTCCACGTTCGATCAATCGGTTTGCGCGCTCCATCTCCATCATGTCAAAAAGCGCGTCATACAATGGCCTGAGATAGGGGTTCACCTTGGCATACATATCTCCAGGCAGAAACCCCAGTTTTTCCCCGGCCTCGACTGCAGGTCGAGCAAGAATGATTCGGCTGACTTCCTTTCTAGTCAGAGCGCTAACCGCCATGGCCATGGCAAGATATGTCTTTCCTGTGCCGGCAGGTCCTATGCCAATGACAACATCATGCTTCTCAATGGCTTCAATGTACACTTTCTGAGTGGGCGTCTTAGGGACTATGAACCGCTTCTTGGTTACGATAGGAGAGTTGAAAAGGGCCTCTTTAAGTGGCGCTTCGGGGTTATGTCGAAGTGCTGCGAGAGCATGCGTCACATCATCCGGTCTCAGATGAAACCCCTGATTGGCCAGAGCTGCCAACTCCGTAACGACGCGTTCGGCTTGACGCGCTGCTTCCGGAGTTCCATCAACGGAGAGTTCTTCGCCGCGCGCGAACAGTCGAACTCCAAATTCCTCTTCAATAATTTTCAGGTGCCGATCGTGATGACCAAAGAGAACGGCCGTATCGGTGCCTTCGCGAAGCTTAATTTTTCGCACGCCTGCGTGCACCCTTTCTAGATAAGATAAATTGAAGTGTATCTTAACAGAGTGAAAAGGAGAGGAACAAGATCGACGAAGGCGAGACCGTAGAGGTCCGAGGGTCGCGGTGCCCGCTATCCTCGTGAGGCTTTGCTAAGCGGCGCTTGAACCGCTGAAGGAACTGAGATTTCAAATTCCTGCCATGCGGTTCCTCCCTGTCCGTCATTGACCATGACTTTGACTCGATGTGAGCCAGACATGTCGGAACTGATACTCCACATGATCTGGCCCGACACCTTGTCGATTGTCATGCCCGGCGGAGCGACTTCTAGCGCATACACAAGAGCGTCGCCATCAGGATCTTTACCCTCAACCTTGTATTCAAATACGTTGGGTTGGGAAACCCAGACAGGCTTTGAGACTATTTCAGGTAATGCATTTGCAACAGTCACAGGATCCGATCTACCAGACACTCCCTCCCCTTCCTCATCGCGCGGTAACACCTCGACCAAAAGAGTATCTTTACGAGCAAAGCCAACGGCACTCAGGAAGCCTTCACTTCCCTCTTTAACTATTTTATTGTTATGCCACCAGCGATATAAATATTGTACGTCATCGCCATCTGGATCTATTGATTCAACCTTTGCTTTTATCAATGCCTGGGCAGCAGACCGGTCGAGATCTAATGTGACACGATTCACAATCGGTCTGGTGTTTACCACAACGACTGGCTTGGTCAAATACACATCGCTCTCCGCTATGCCGTCTGAGACAGTGGCTTCTGCACTGACATAGTCACCCCGTTTTAAGAACTCCGAAGAAACCACTGACGTTGTGGCTGTAGAAACAACACTCCCATTTACCAGCCAGCGGTAATGAATAGTTAGAGAATTACCATCGAGGTCTTCAGCATCAACTGTAGCCGAAACAGGTCCATCGAGAACAAGGGGACTGGGAGTGATGGTAACCGATCGAATCACAGGTCGGTGGTTGACCCTGACTGAAGAACCCGTTGTCTCATGAAGAGAGTCAGGCGAACAGCCGAAGGAGATAAACCCTATGAGGAGGGATGCCATTACAGAACGAATGCATGAAACGAGCAAAACCGTATTGGTTAATGGCTCGTTCAGGTTTTGTGAACGTATTAAGCAAAGACGTCGAACCACGAAAAGCACCGATTATATAATCGACTCCTCTACCTTCAAGCTAATCTGTGACAGCTTGCGGCTGGAGCAGGTCTGAATCTTTATCACCAACTCAATGAAGAACCTGCCCACCTATACAATCGCTCATCATTACAATCGCTCATCATTCGAGCAACAACAACGGACTTACGGGATGGAACAGCATGAAATCTCACTTTAGTCTTTCTGTTGAATCCATGAAATATAGTGACTCCAAATACCAGACATACTTGTGGTCACAGAAGTTATCCCTCCATGGCTCTGCTGAATGTCTGCCTGCACACCGCCTTGACCGATATGGAAAGAGGGCGTTGACGTCACACCCTGTCCAAGGCTAACAGACTTAGCAATTGTGCCGCCTGGTGTACCACCAGAGAAGATCGGTTCGGACGGAGCGGTTCCTGTGACATAGTAAAGTCCGTACAGATTTCCATTCCCGCTCGCAACGCACGGATCGGTACTGGGAACAAATGTGGAATAGAAAACAACTCCACCCAAAACAACTGGAGAACCTACTGTTCGCTCACCTGATGTCGTGAGTTTACTGAACCATCCTTGCTTCGTACTCCCAGTCAACGTGAGCAAGCTCTGAAAGTTTCCGACGGTCAGACCAGGGACGTTGGTCACTTGATTCGCCGACGCACCCGATCCTATACAGCTACTGCCATCCAGCCAACACACGACGGCGTTACTGACATCAGCTAATGTTGTCGCTTTGCAGCTTGTGGTTGATGTTTGTCCGGTACACCAAGGGGTCTCCGTACCGGTCGATCCATTCATGATTGGGTCCCTCACTCCAATCAGATACTGAGGAGAAGTGTCTGTCTTGTCTGCCGTACTGTAGTAACGACCTGATCCAGCAAACAGCCAAAGCCGATTGCGATCATCGATCGCAGCAGCTGGCTTTAGGGTGATCGGCCCGAGCGTGTGACTAGTCGCAGGTACTGCATCCGGATCATTGAAGGTCTGAAGTAGATCCGTTGGTATATTTCCCGTCAATCCCCAACTGGCGGGATTAGTGTCGCAACTTGCCCCACCGAGGCAGTTGGTCGTCAACCGCAGGAGCTTGCCTTGCCAGGCAGGGCTTCCACCAGTATTTATCGTTTCCCCCACATAGATCGCGTCATCGCGGAAATCTAGATCTTTCTCAAGCGCAATCACGTCGCTCATAAAGGCCTGATCCGGTCCGGCATCAACAACCGTGAATGTGGATGAGGCGCTTGACGGTTTTCTTGCGACCATGTCTACAACGAAGAGCTTTCCACGCTGACCCGCAGCAACTCCACCATCATAATTGGTGGGGCCGGAACCGAAGATCGCGAACCACTTTTCATCACTGCTCTGAGTCTTGCTGCCGCCTCCAGGCCTGACTCGAACCACGGTCGGTAGGCTGGTTGTCAATCCAAGGTCATCATGGGAGAAGGACCAAAGCAATGTTGGTTCTTTCTCCGGATTCGTAATATCTAAGACGAAATATGCGCTCAGGAATTTCCGTGTTTGGGTCCCACTTCCGAAATCATCGCTGAACTGAACCTGCTTCGCTTGAGTGGTACAACGAGCACAGCTCCCCCCCATACGAAATCCACCAATCAAGATAGTTCCCCAACCTCCAGGATGATCTGCATCAGCTGTGAAAATACGAGCATCCGTTACCCTAGGTTTCAGATCGACATAGTAAACGTGGGAGTAATCTTGGCGAGCTAGCCATTGAAGATGCGGCAACAGCTCCTGGGGAATGAACGCCCACAACTCGTCTCCGAGGTTCTGGCCACGGCCATAGGTTGTCGTCGAGGTCGTGAACCACCCGTGTTCGACTTTGGTCGTAGTAGTAAAATCATCGCCGGTGTTATAAGTTCCCACATTCAAAGCATGAAGCATTCCATCATTGGCTCCGACATAAGCGACTTGTCGCCGATTACGATATTGCGCGTAAAAATCTGCATAGTCTGCATCTCCGTAGAGCACGTCAAACCGCTCTTTGGGAGCACCGATGATCACCGGGGTTGAGTATACGGGGTCACCAAACTTCCAGATTTTCAGGTTCGGGCTCCCAATACCATTATTGAGGTCGGTTCGACGATCCCGCAAATTAGCCTGTTCCGCACATACACTGGCTTCACAACCACGAATGTAATTAATCACCTTAGTGGCAGTAAGAGAAGAATCTCCAGCCTTCAGGTACGGTGTGAGTTTTGAAAGGCTTACAGTGTCGAATTCAACATATTCATCAGTTGATGTGGAGGTGGTGTCATTGACCACCCCATCGCCATTTAGATCCACCCAAGTCTTAATATGTCGGGCACTGGAATCAGTCAATGCGAGTCGCTTCCCCGCCTCCCAAATTGGTTTAATCTGTTCTAATGCCGTAGTGGAAGGTGGCGTCGTATCGGCCTTGCCGTCACCATTGGCATCGTCATATCGCAACACTTCAACTAAACCAGTTGCAGAGTTGTATTGAGTCACAACGATCTTATCGTCCGTATAGACTAGCCGGCCATCGCTGTTGGTGTCTTCCCGCAAATTTCCGAAAGTGTCGACGAAAAGACCTTGGGTATATCCCATCCAATGAAGATTTCTTCCATCAGGATCAAACTTGAGGGGAAAGAAATAGGACTGGTACAATGCTCCTTCTCCGGTGGTGGATGAGGCGAGCACCGAAGCTGCCGTACCGGAGGACGACTTGTTCAATATTGAGATAAATGCGGCTGTAAGTTTCGCCTCGAGCTTCAATGGGCTTGCAGCAAAAAAATAGGTGTCGGGGTCACCATTGTTATCCTTGTCCCATTCGACTTGTTGGTCCGGCTTCTTATAACCAGCGCTCATTGGATCGGTATCAGCATCCTCAAATCCCCCATACTTAGCCGCATACCAAAAAGGATCCTTTAGAAAGCCCGCTGTGCTACCGGTCACTGAAAACGTTCGAGTGCTAGTCGCATTGCCTGCCTCAGTCGCGCTGGTAATCCCATTGAACACATCGCAGTCGCTAAATCCGGCGCCGGCGTTATTTCCACAAGCAATTTCGTAGTATTCACCGCTCCCACTTACCCCGCTGATCAGGTAGCCGGCGTAGTCCGTGTGCCCAGCGGCTGCATAGAGCCCCTTCGTTCTAACTGTGATATCCCCCCCGGTTGTTTGGACATATATTCGGTAACGAATGTCTAGCTCATAGTCCCATCCGAATTCTGCGTCATCCCACATGATGTCAAAGCAGGATGTATACCCATTGCCTTGCTCGGTGGTCCAATCTGCGTCGTTTTCACAGAGTCGGAAATCGACGAGTTCACCCTTCGAGTTATCTCCACCTGTTCCTTGAGCCGTACAGCCATTATAGCCAGGGCTGCCATAATTGGCCGTGGGGCAACCATCATGGAAAATCGGAACGATCTGCGCCTTATTCGTACCGGCGCTGAATTCCAGCTGAGGATAGGGGGAGCTGGTCACAACCGAATAGGTCGTGAGGTTTTGCATTGTAGGCGGCTTTGGAGGTGTGGCTGCTGCAGGTATATCTGGCCGCAGATCATTTGTCTTTGCATAATGGGCCAAACCGGCCATGTAGTAGGCGCCTCGCTTAGTTGGTTCCTCGACACAGAGACCTCTAATGGTTTTAAAATTGCCGGCCTTTGTGGTACAGCTTCGGTCGTTCGTAGCCCCTGACTCGCCAATGTACACATTCGAGGCGGTGATGTTTTCGAGGGTGTTAATCCCGGAATTATCGATTAATGTTTGGACATTGAATGCACCACCCGCTAGATCATTTGGACTGACGGCCGAATACCAGTAGGATCCCGGAAGGTGGTCAGAGTCATAAGACGGAAACGCATCACTGAACATCAATGCAAATACTTTGGAACATTCGGGGCAGCCTGTGAAGGGGTCCACCCACGCACTAACGCTAAGACCAGACACCCCAGGATCGGGAGTAGCCTGCTGAAAAATATCCGTCGGCGTGGTCTTTCCTGAAATATAGCGGATTGCCTCATAGAGCATTTCTCCCATCGGGTTACCCCAACTCTTGCAGGTCTGATTATTTGCCAATACATAGGGTTCACCAGGGACACACCGATCGGGATTTGCATTGAGATCGTACCAGCCAGTACCGTAATTATATTGGACGATCTTAAAGGCATTAAGGTTAGTAATAATTTTCGATGTCGCAGCTACAAAACCAGTGGCGGGATCGATCTCGTTATTAACATTCACTATGTTACTTCGAAGTACCCCACCCCCCACATGGGCCCCATAACTTCCGCTGATGAGGGCGAACTTCATGTAGATAACATCGTCGGCGGTCGTGGTCGTCCCCTGTCGATTGATTCCCAGCTTTTGCATGAGGCCGTTCGGCTTCCAATTCGAGCCATATTGTTCACAATTCGCCTCCGGTTGGCTTGACATGCAGACTAAGACGTCCGCATTCAAGGTTGCTTGTATAACCAGGGCCCCTCCGCCTTGGAATTGGCTCACGCACTCTCTTCCTTCCGTGCTGGCCGCGTAGGGAAAAGCTCCATCGAGTACATACACTAAGGATGAAGTTTGAGCTGCGGAAGTATTCAGATTGCAGAGCGAAATACTTGTGTAACTGTAAGGAGTCAAGGTGTTGACGGCAGGACTTCCACCACTCGGTGTATAGACCTTGACCCAAGAGTGCGCGTCCCGTGGTAGCAGGGTGCGGCTCAGCACCGTTGCCGCGGCAGTGTCGACTTTCCGGTAACCCCCATAAATGACCTTGCGGACAACATCAATGCGTGCCATGGTCGACCAATTGAGGAAATTGCCGCTCCACTGGGCGCTGCAGGTGTGGCCGTTTGTTCCCCCTGCGGCCACCTGTGGTTCGAACCGATTATTCCCCGAAATGTAGCTGTAACACTTCTTCGAATCAAAGTAGCCGTAGTAGTCGATCGTGTCCTTGTAGGTGGTGTCGAGACCTCCATCACCATCTAGATCCATCACGTCATTGTAAGCTTTATAGAAGAGCCGATGGTCCTTGGACATGGTGAGTAGGACTAAGGGCGGCACCGTTTGGTTTACAAAGGTCGGGATGGCCTTATAGTCAGACATCGAAAGCGTTTGAGCCACCGACTCCTGTGATAGCAGAACGATTGCGAACATGAGAGTGTAAAGAATCCTGTTCATGGATCCCCTCCCTATTGAAGTGTTCTGCTTCCGACGGCCTAGGTTTTCCATTCGCGATAACATACGGTCACTTTTTAAAACGTTCTATTGCTTCCGGCATGTCGATCCCGTAAAAGAAGAGCTGAAGCACTGTTCCATACGCATCTAACCTCAATCGAACATTGCCCCGCTTGTCCGCTTTGAGGGAATATATGTCAATGATTACGTTCTGATTAAATTCATATTGCTTCCCGTCAACCACAACGTAGCTGTTCGTGTAGTAATTGATACTTCCCCAGATACTGCCTGCCTCCTCGGTCTGCGCCAAGGCATTCGAGTTTTCATACGTGCCGGTTATAGCGGCTAGCATGAGTACACTCAACGTAAGGTTTCTTATCGAGCGTTTCGCCTGATTAACAATGTGAGGTACAGTGTTCATGATCACCCCATGAGCTGTATTCAGCGACCTAGAAAAATTTCTTTTGACAAGTCTGACCTGTCAACATGCAGCTATAGACGGCAATGACTCGACTCGATAGACCTGTAGCTGCATTTGTAGCACGGCAGTCAATCCGATAATGGGCTTCACAACCGCCAGAGGCGCAGCCTGAACCCGTTCCCTCGTTACCGGCATGCGACTCTAGACCAACACCTGATTTTGTCTTCATATAAAGAAAATCGATATCCCCTGTCACCGCGTAGTTAGGGGTCCCCGGAACCGTCATCACGAGATTCGGCGCCGTCGCGGGTGAATCAGGATCTGCGGGCAATTGGCTTAAAATTTCCTGACGTAACTTTGTCTGGTTCGATACAGGTATTGGACCTGCTGGTGTTGCGTTATCCAAGAGAGCGTTAGGCACATTCCCCTGATCTAACGTTTGGACAACTACATTCACTCCTGTACCTAAACAAGACTCAGCTGCCGTTGCAGCTGCTTCTCCTACACGTACGAAGCCTGCCATTCGATTTTCCAAACTTGTCACAGTCATCGCTCCAATGCCTAATACCGTTAACACGAGCAGGAGCATCATCACTGTCAGGAATGCTATGCCTCGCTCATTCATGGCTAAGCCATGCCTAGATCTAATCTTTGATTCATACGCGAAAATCACGTCATAATCCTATGTTTCTTGTCTGGATCGTTCGGCTGAGTATTCGACGTCGATACTGTGTGTAAGACGGATTGAGCGCGGCATAATCGCCGGCAATAAAGACACCCGAATTAGGATCGTGATCGCTGACCGGTACAGGAGCAGCAGTAGGTGACCCCGGTCGAACCAGTTCTCCAAATCCTTCATCCGCAGAGTTCTGTCCAGTAACTGCCAATGATTGCCGCGCGACGATAGTTACCTGCACGAACCTGATCTTGTCTGGACTCAATGAGCCTATACTCCAGGTGCTGTTCGTCAAAAAATCTTCGGGCCCAAAACTCCCACCAGCACCTCCCTGGTCGTCGATGATTCCATCCTGAACTCCGCCATTCACGGTCGCCACACAACCATCGCAAGCATAAGCAAACTGAATGTCTTCAATCCCATCGACGATTGGCACTAGCGCACCACCTACTGGTCCTCGCAATAGGCAAGGCCACAAACCGTTCCCGCACGCTGCGGCAGTTGCACCAATTTGATATCGAATGCATTGAAGCAAGTACACGGGCGTACCTACTCCAAAGGACAACGGAGCGGGTATGGGGTTAAGATTAATTTTGTCGGTACTAGTCGTGGTTACAGTGCCCGTGGCTCCACCACCAACGGAGATCAATGAGTTCGCCACCATGCCTTGGGAAACCATATTGTTCACAGCCGCGGTTGATGTAAGTTGAATTTGATTGAAACCCGGTCCGACCGCCGTCTGGAGAGTCCACGCGTTCGGAGTCACCGAATTTCCAACAGGAACCACTAAGGTAATCTGATCCGGACCTTTATCAGGTCCTGTCGGGTCGTTATCACCTGGCATAATCGCACTACCACATGCCCCCACTGGTCCAATCATGCCGTATCCTGCCTGTTTGATATCACGCGATAAGAGATCCATCGCAATTCTGGCACTCTGTTGTGTGTTGGCTACCTGATCGTTGGCATGCGTTGCTTTCTGCGTGGTTGTCAAAACAGTGAATCCAGCGGCGACGACAACCACCGTGACAGCCAATCCAATCATGAGCTCGACTAGAGTGAAGCCACGCTGACCATCCCAATTTCTAGATGCAGCCATCTGCATTTTTGTAAATCCACGCAACTTTAACATCCCTATCCTCTTGACTACTCTGGTGCGATGATAGTCGACTCCGTGATGGTCCGAGTTCGCATTGTTTTAGTGGCCCCAACGATTTGTCCACCGTTCCAGTCTAGCCTGACCGTAATGCTATTCATGCCGAGTTGAGGATTAGTTGGTCCCGTGGCAGTCACGGTGACCCGTCCGCGCGCCGCTGTGAGTCCTGAGGTCTGAATTAAAGACTGCCATTGAAGACAGTCTCCTCGAGCTTGCAATTGCAGCGTTGGGTCTTGCGCACAATTGGTCGAAGTATCAATGCCGTTATAGGCAGCGACGTTTCGCCTGTTGAACTGCATGCGTTCTACAATATCGGCTACGACATTGGTCACTCGAGCCATTTCGTGTGCATCGACATTGCGAGAAAATGCGATGCTGTGCATTGCCGAGAGGGTTAACAATCCAACTCCAAGTATGACGCTCCCAATCATTGCTTCGATTAGGGTGAAGCCGCCTCTACTACGTAATAGTCTGCTAAACGTATTTCTGATCATGGACATGTCGTTTTGGGACACCACGTGGCCTTGCCACTTGGTGCAACGCTTACGGAGTAGGTTATTCCTGTATCGTTGGCCAGCGTGACAACCTGAGGCGTCGCAACGGCGAATCCACTTGCTCCAAGTAATCCCAGAGAATTGAATTGCACCGTCGCCGTTCCATTAAGCGGTGCATTCACACCTGCCACATGCCTCGTCGTAATAATCAATGGTGATATGACGTCTGTGTTCGCTGTATCTCTCGATGTAACGGAAATCGTCTTAAAAGGCGGACTTGGACTAGCTGTGACGGTCACCGTAATTGTTGTATTACGGTTCATCGCGGCCATTCTGGCCCACCCGAGCTGTTGCCAAATCTGAGATGTCGTATCCCGCAACTCGGATCTTGTCTGCCAAATTAGATAATTTGGTACGGCAAGCCCCGCACCTATGGCGATGATGGCTACCACTATCATAACTTCTATAAGTGTAAAGCCCCGATCGGCCTGTGCCCGGCGCTCTACGCTCGTTGACAAAAGTGTAGACATGGCGCTTAAAAGATGAGCAATTGCCATGCCGTCATGATTTAAGCCTGATGCGCTACTAACTCATTGAGAAACCTTTGGGAGAAGGATAACGGTGGGTTCAAATTTGCGTCCCTTTACGGATGTGAGTGACAATTTCCGTCTGCACAAACACGTAGGATTTTTAATGTTGCCTCCTAAAGTTATAGAGAGATAGCCAAGACAAAAACTGGATCTTTCCCAATCTAGGGGACGCCGTGTATGACTAACGCTGCCCGCTCTGACGTTGGTCCTATTACGAGATTGGTCTTAACCAGAGCAGGCGACTTCTTCGACGATCTGGATTACCTGACGTTGTGCGACAAATCATTCAGGGCCAAGTGCCCGAGCAAGCTGTGCAGGCAACGCTGATATAGTCTGCCCGCCGGGCTTCGATGATGGCTTGCGCGTTCGCCCGGGACGTGAACTGATGCAGATTCAGACATTCATCGCGCAACAGCCCGTTAAATGCTTCAATGAAGGCATTTCCCACGGGTCTCCTGGGCGAATGGAGTCCAGCTGGACACTCCGGGCGATACGCCCAATCTTCCAGCGCTCGCGACTGGAATTCCGTCCCATAATCCACCGTGATCGACCAGTCTCGACCGGCCGGCCAACACCCGATCTAACGCCTGGCTCGTCGTCACACCGGACATACGAAACCCGACCTCCAGTAAGGGACTCTGCCGACTCCAGTTGTCTACGACCGTGAGAATCCGAAATGGCCGGCCATCCGCCAGCACACCCCGGACGAAATCCATACTCCAGCGCTCCGTGGGACCGGCCGGTATCGGAACCAGGCCACGATGTAAGGCGATATGCTTCCGTCGCCGGAAGTATCAGTTTGTCGCTGCGCATCAGGCGGAGCACCGGCTTACCCGGCTGTGTCACACGCTGGGCGTGAGTCGGAGCGGCTACTATCCCTGGCGACGTCGGCCAGCCAGTACGCGGACCCGAGCGAACGCGCGCCTGCTTGAGCACATGCAGCAGCTCCATCGGCAGACCAAGGCGCGATATGGGGCCGTCAAAATGTGGTACGCCTTGCTCGCGTCGGGGTCGTATGCGGCCGACACCGGGGCGCGCGGTTGCGCCGGCTGCACGGGCTTGAAGCTCGCCGCATGCGGCGGTTTCGGATGTTGACGGAACGACACCAGTTTGCACCGGCCGCACCAAACCACTTGCAACAGGTCTTCGTGGCCCCCGCGGTGAATCGGATCTGGGTCGGAGACCTCACGGCCATGGCGACTCGGAGTGGCTGGCTGTATCTGGCAGTGGCTGCTCGATCTGTACTCGCGCCGCGTGGTTGGCTGGGCGATGAGTGCTAAGCCTGATCAGCACGTGGCCATTGAAGCATGGCGCATGGCGTTCGTGTCTCGTCGACCTCACCAGGGGCTCATTCATCACACGGATCAAGGCGCCACCTACACGAGCGTGGCCTACCAACATCGACTGGCCGAGCACGGGATGGCGGCGAGTATGAGTCGGAAGGGCAACTGCTTTGACAATGCGGTCGCCGAGAGCTTCTTCAGTACCTTGAAAAACGAACTCGTCCATGAGCGGGACTACCACACTCGCGAAGACGCGCGGGCCGAGATCTTTGAGTTCTCCAATCGGCAACGGCTACACCAGACGCTCGGCTATGTCAGTCCCGAGCAGTTTGAGACCCAGAACCCTGTCCCCATTTGGGAGTGTCTACGGAATCGGGGGGAGCTCAAGTCCCGTTAGGGGACCTCTGAACAATACCGGTTTGTGATGCGACGCGTGTGTGCGCCACGGCCACGAGGCCTCAGACCGGTCGGTGGTGCCGCCCTCGCGGCAGCGGGAGTGCCGGTCAGCCGGATCTCAGCAGATGCCGACGCGTGGACCGATTAGCCTCCCGTCGGCTGGAGACGGCGGCGCACCAGATAGAGATTGGTGAGCGCACAGGTGACGAGGAGCCGATGCGTGTTCCTGGACAACCCCGGTAGCGGACCTTGGTGAACCCGAAGATCCGTTTGATCACGCCAATGACATGTTCGACCGTGGCCCGGACTCGCGATTTGGCCCGGTTCTTTGCCCACTCGACCCGGTCCACGATCCCCTGATACCGCACGCGGCGGTTCGTGAAATCCTGCGCCTGGGGGCGATGTGGCGGATCACCGCCGTCTGCCCTCGATAAGCCTGATCGCCATAGACCCGCGTCTCCTGCCCGTGCAGGAGCGTAGGGAGGATCGTGCTATCGGCCCCATGGGCGGCTGTCGCGGTCGCCGAATGGATGAGCTGGCTCTTGCTGTCGACCCCGATGGGTGCCTTCATCCCGAAGTACCACTGGTTCCCCTTGGCGGTCTGATGCATCTCGGGGGCACGGGCCTTGTCGGTATGCTTCGTCGAACTCGGGGCGTTGATGATCGTGGCATCCACGATGGTCCCCGTCGCCACCTTGATGCCGAGGGCACGGAGATGGCCGTGGACGGTGTCGAACAGCGTGTGGCCCAGCCGATGGGCTTCCAGCAGGTGCCGAACCCGACAGACCGTGGTCTCGTCCGGGGCAGGTTCCGCTCCCAGATCAATGCCGACGAAGGTCCGCATGGGCCGCTGAGTCGTACAGGGCCTCCTCGACGGCCGGATCGGAGAGGGTGAACCACTGCTGGAGGAAATAGATGCGGAGCATCCGTTCGAGGCCAACGGGCCGGCGCCCGGCTCCATCTGGCTTCGGATACACAGGGTCGATCACGGTGCACAGCTGAGCC
>DAISKX010000001.1:0-25921 GCA_036820725.1 Nitrospiraceae bacterium | reverse complement strand
ATCATACCACTGCGGCACGGCGGGCGCGGAAGGTTTTTATGCAGGAGAGATAAGATCTTCAAGATGAGAAAGGGGTGGGTGTCACCGTTGCAGCGCCACCGCGAATGGTTTTACAATTCCCAAGGATAGCTGCTTCAAACGATAGGACTGCAGAATGACCGAACAGGAATTGAATCGAGCGATCCAATACGTCACTGCGAGTACATCCTATAGTCGCGAGACCGTGGCAGAAATCATTCGAACCGGTTTTGACGAGATGCGCGCAATGGCCCGCACAACGGCTCGTCAGTTCAACAGAGAGGATTTGGTCGGCTACATTTGTCAATGGACGATGAAGCGAACGGGTCATCCGGAGCCATTGGTACGAGAGGTGTTGGACGGTGCGGGCCGGTGGCTCGATGAAGTCTCCCGCCTTGTTGCAGCCCGAGAGGTCTCACCGAAGAAATTTTCCGAAGGCGAGGAGCCAGGAACCGAGCCGGTAGAGTGACCGGTCAAAACAGGAAGGGCGATGCCCGATTTTAGAAGGTACCGGCGGACGGCTTCTCGGATGGCGGCTGATCTTGTCGGCCCGCGACGGCTCAGGTATTTGCTCAAGTCAAGACCTGTCGGTGACACGGTCGCCGAGCGATGGGACAGACTTCATCGGCACTGTGCGGATAGTGGCAGCCGGGTACGTCTGGAGCGCCTGTTCAGTCGTCTTGCTTCAATCGATCCAGGCATCCAGGAATCCGCTCTGGCTGAATTGGAACTGGGAACGCGACTCCTCGAGCTTGGCGCATCGGTTCAGTTTTTGCCGGAGTCTGAGGCGCGATCTGCAGATCTGGAATGTCGATTAGAGAATGAACGGTTCTTTGTCGAAGTCACGGCTATGATCGGGGCAGTGGAGCGGGCGAGACGGCTCTCGCTCCAATTTCCGATGGTACGCGTTGGTGATGAAGCGTCGGATCAGGAGCCCGGCAATGTGCTCACGAAAGCTATCCTGGCGCGGATTCATCAAAAAGCAAAGCAGTTGCGTGACTATTGTGATCCTGTTGTGCTGGCCATTTCCATGCCGAATGTGGATCAGCGCAAAAAGCCCCGGTATGGACGGTGCCCCGTCGTGTTGGACGTCAACACCTTGGTCGGCTCGATCAGTATTTTGTTGCCGAAGCTCCGGCACTTGAGCGGAGTTCTATTGGCACTGTGGAACGTGAGCCCGCAACCTGTCAAATCAGGTGTACGGTTGGGAAATGTCAGCGTCGTCGAGCGGTCACGGCATCAGGACGCATCCCCGCGCGTACGGACGTTGATTGTCAATCCGTCTGCGGACAGCCCGCTCAGTGACATAGAACATGCCGTGCTGAAGCAGTTATTGTAAGAATGGAGGGGAGTCAGGAGCCGAGCGTGCTTTTCAATTGTTCGAGATTTTTGGTCACCATGGCATCGCCGTTTTTTGTCGAGACCGTGATGCCTTCATCGCATGTGCGCCGGCACTCCTCAATTCGATTGAGTTTGTGGAGTGACTGCGCCAGGGCATAGTACGCAGCCGAGTACGTCTGCTTGACCGCGATGCATTGCCGCAATGCCGTGACCGCCTCCTGCCAATTGCTATCGTCCATATAGGCCTTTCCGAGGCCAAACCAGGCGACATCATCGTTCGGATCGATAGCCAGAACTTTTTTCAGTGGTTCAATGCGAGGATTGGCCATGCGGTACCTTTCAGACTAAATTCGATAGAACGACGCGAACGGTACCACGCTCCTGCGCCGATTGTCTATGGCGTTTGACGCGTGATACGATACTTTGGCGCTGCCGTGATACATCGATCGTCAGAAAACAGGAAAGGTCGAATCACCGGGCGTTTCATGGAATCTCAATGGGTCGAACGGGCTTCGTCTATCATCCGGCCTTCCTCGAACATGATATGGGGCCGGGACATCCGGAATCTCCGGAACGTCTTCGGGCGATCGTCAACCGCTTGCAGTCAACGGGCACGCTCGATCGTCTGCAAAAGATCGAACCGGTCAGCGCGCCGGACGAATGGATCACGCAGATCCACACGCAGGCCTATGTTCACACGCTCAAAGCCCGTGCTCCGGCCAGCGGACGAGTGTCGCTCGACGCCGACACCTCATTGTCTCCCGGATCTCTGGCTGCGGCATACTTGGCCGCAGGAGGCGCATTGGCCGGCGCCGACGCGATTATGTCGCGCCGGGTCGATCATGTGTTTTGTGCCGTGCGGCCGCCCGGGCATCATGCGGAACGTAATCGCGCAATGGGATTCTGCCTGTTTAATAATGTGGCGATCGCCGCACGGTATTTCCAGCGTTACCATCGTATTCAACGCGTGCTCATTGTCGACTGGGACGTTCACCATGGCAACGGTACCCAGCACAGTTTTTATGACGATTCTTCGGTCCTGTTTTTCAGTACACACCAATACCCGCATTACCCTGGAACCGGTCATGCCACTGAGCGCGGGGTCGGTGAGGCTGAAGGAACGACCATTAATCTTCCCCTCTCGGCAGGAGAGGGCGACCACGAATACCGTGAACTTTTTCATCGGGTGCTCGTGCCGGCTGCCGACACCTTTAAGCCGGATATCGTGATTATTTCGGCAGGATTTGATGCGCATCAGGATGATCCCCTGGCCAGCATGGGATTAACTGAGAACGGCTACGCCGAGTTGACGGCCATTGTGGGGGGCATTGCGGCCAAACATTGTCAGAACCGGATTCTCTCCTGCCTGGAAGGTGGGTACAATCTGACGGCATTGGCCGCATCTGTTGAGTGTCATCTCTTGACCCTCTTGAAAGTATGATGCGCCAAACCCAGTATGATTGCCGCGGTGCAGCGGTCTCGCATGGTGCCTACAAGTTGCTTGGCAGGTGTGGTCCCATCGATACCGGACGATAAGTGGTCGTATCCTGGACGAATGGTCGCACCATCGCTTCAAGATGTGTGGCACAACTCGACGAACCGTGGACAGATGATGTTAAAGAACATGGCATAACCGATGGGCCTGCTTTGTCGGTGCCGGCTCCAGAAACTGAGGACAGAGTAACTGATACGAGACAGGGGAAATCTATGACTACGCATCCATTGCTTATCGACACAGAAACGCTTCAACAGCAATTGGGACGGTCTGGTTTGGTTATCATTGACGTGCGGGGCAGAGCCGCCTATGAGTTCGGCGGCCACATCCCAGGCGCCGTGCATTCCACCTGGCATGAATATAGCGACCCGAATGCCATCGCGAAGGGTGTGCTCGATCCGAACCTTTCCCGCATCGAAAAGAAACTGCAGGGTCTTGGGATCAACAAGGACAGCGATGTGGTGATCTATTCCAACCCGTTTGATAATTGGGGTGACGAAGGTCGTATGTTCTGGATGCTGGACTATCTCGGCCATCAGCGACTGAAAATTCTCGACGGCGGCTGGGTGAAGTGGATCGAGGAACGTCGGCCGTTCGAGCACGGCGCGGTCGTCCCCAAACCGGGGACGTTCAACGTGTCGCCGGTTGAAGATCGAATCGTGCTGAAGGATGAGCTCAAGACGGTGGTACGTGGGTCACTTTCCGAGACGACCATTGTCGATGCGCGCAGTCTCGAGGAGTTTTTGGGAAAGGAAATCTCGGGGATTCCACGGGCAGGGCACATCCCATCGGCAGTGCACGTGGCGTGGAACGGGTTTCTGAATGCCAATGCCACGGTTAAGGATGTGGGCTCGATCAAAACGTTGCTCGATCATAAGGGACTGAATACCAGAAATACGACGATTTGCTACTGCACCGGCGGCGTCCGGTCCGGGTGGCTCTATTTCGTCTTGAAGTTGGCCGGGTACGAAAAAGTCAGAAACTATCCGGGATCGTGGTGGGAGTGGAGCCGTGACTTCGGGTGCCCTGTGGAGAAGGACTTGGCCTCGCTGCAAAAGATCTTGCAACTTGAGCAAGGACCGGGAAAGGCGGCAGGTAAGCCGTCTTGACACTACGTAGAGGGGTGTTTATGCTGCATTACGGAGCGATTCATACGACTCACCGACGCTTCACCCACACCTTACAGAGGAGGAATTCATGTACAATGTGATGGTACGCAGGGCTATTATAGCGTGTTTCATTCTGGCGTTCGTCCTTGCTCCGGTTATGGGAAGTGTTGCCGTCGCCGCGGGGAACAAGCATCAAGCCGAGGCCGTCGAGCATGCGAAAGAAGCGGTCGCGCACGGCAAACAGGGACATGCGGATGTCCTCGTGAAGCACGCCGAGGGTGCGTTGAAGCATGCAGAAGCGGCGATGGCGGAAACGAAGAATCCCCATGTCGGCGAAGGCATCAAAGGTTTGAAGGATGGTATCGAGCATGGGAAAGCCGGCCATGCGGACGTTGCAACCAAGGCCATCCAAGGAGCCATTCCCCACTTGTCCGAAGGCATGTAGTCTTTCAGATCGCTGTGCAGACGAAACGGGCAGGGGTTTCCCTGCCCGTTTTTTGTTTCTCCATCAAGGACATCTTGTATGAGGATCGGGTTCTTGCAATTCGAGCCGGTGTTTGGGAAGGTCACCCGCAACCTGGATGCTGCCGTCACCAGTCTGGAAAAGGTTGCTGCCGATGTCATCGTGTTGCCTGAACTGTTCGCGTCAGGCTATCAGTTTACCTCGGACGAGGAGGTTCATCGTCTCTCCGAACCGGTTCCCGACGGTCCGACGACCAGGAAACTGGTGGACCTTGCCAAGGCGAGAAGGATGGTCATTGTGGCGGGATTGCCGGAGCGGTCAGGCAATCGATGTTACAACTCCGCGGTGGCGGTGGGCCCAAATGGATTCATCGGCTGCTATCGCAAGACGCATTTGTTTTTCGAAGAAACCTTGTTCTTTGATCCAGGAGATACCGGCTTTCAGGTATGGGATATCGGTCCGGCCAAGCTCGGGGTGATGATTTGCTTTGACTGGTTCTACCCGGAATCCGCGCGGACATTGGCTCTCAAAGGCGCCGAAGTCATTGCCCATCCATCGAACCTCGTCCTGCCGCATTGTCCGGATTCCATGGTCACCCGCTGTCTGGAAAATCGTGTGTTCAGCGTGACGGCAAATCGAACCGGAAGCGAGGCTCGCGGGGGAAAGGAGCGTCTGACTTTTATCGGAAGCAGCGAAGTCGTCACTCCCCGGGGGCGCATTCTCCATCGGGCCTCTCGCGATCAGGAAGAATTGATTGTGGTCGATATCGACCCGACCGAGGCCCGCAACAAACGGCTCAATTCGTACAACGATCTGTTGCAGGACCGTCGGCCGTCCTTCTACGGACAATAGGGTCGATACCTGTCGCAAACAGTCCTTCGCTTGCACGCCTCCTGAACCGCACGGTAGGATAAATTTGATGACACTTGAAAAGGGAATATTTTTGATTGCCGCCCCCGCCCTGCGGGATCCAAACTTCAGACAAACGGTAGTATTGCTGTGCGAGCACGGTCCCGAAGGCGCACTGGGTGTCGTGGTCAACCGGCCGACAGCCATGTCGATATCCGAAGCATTGCCACAGGTCCCTGTGCTCGAGGGACAGCGACATGTCTTGTTTGCAGGGGGGCCGGTGCAGACAAATCAGGTTATGCTCCTGTACCGACTTTCCCAGGTTCCCGACAATTCTCACCCGGTGTTTGACGGTGTCTGTCTGGGAGGGGACTTGGATGTCATGGAGCGTATCCTCACCGATACGCCGGGACGGGAGGCATTTCGGGCATATCTCGGCTATTCAGGATGGGGTCCCGGCCAGCTTGAGGCCGAAATGAAAACCGGTTCATGGATTACGATGCCCGCCGATCCTATCGTCGTATTTGAGAAAGAGCCGACCAAGATCTGGTCCGATGTCGTGCTCTCCCTGGGAGACGACTATCGTCTTTACGCGGATATGCCGTTCGATCCCTCCTTCAACTAGCTAGCCCACATTATTCATGACTGCTTCTACTGCAACCGCAGCCACACCGCTGCGACAAGCCTGACCGCGGGTTGCGCGCGGCCAGGCGGGCGGGCTCGCCGCTCGGTCGGTCAACATCCTGTCCAGGATGCCTCCCTCCCTTGCGGCTCCACGCGCCCGTCTCGCAGGCGTCACCGCGGTTTCGTCACGAACCCTCATGAATAATGTGGGCTAACCAGTTGTGGAAACATGGGGACGTACGTCTATCCCTCTGTGCATGTTGCGGCCGTGCCGGGCAAACTGTGTCATTGTCATACCTTGGGTTGGGTGGGTGATCAGGCTGGGTCTTTGACTTTAAGCATAAGCCATACGCTATCGGCCATCAGCTCTTCGTGTTCCTTTTGCTTCGCCCAGCGCCTTCGCGAGGAACCGGCCTGTATGCGAGTGCGCCAACGTGGCGACGTGTTCGGGCGTTCCTTCTGCGATGATATAGCCTCCTGCCGACCCGCCTTCCGGCCCCAGATCAATGATCCAGTCCGCGGTTTTCATCACATCGATGTTGTGCTCCACCACGACCACCGTATGCCCCGCGTCGACGAGCTTTTGCAACACCCCCAGAAGCTTCTTGATGTCGTCCAGGTGGAGGCCGGTCGTCGGCTCATCCATGATGTACAGAAGATTTCGTGCGGATGCCTGCTTGAGTTCAGAGGCGATTTTCAATCGCTGAGCTTCCCCGCCGGATAGCGTCGTCGCCGATTGCCCCAAGCGCAGATATCCGAGGCCGATTGTCGAGAGGAGATGCAATGTGTCGATGAGCTTCGGCGACGCGGTGAAAAAGCACAGTCCTTCATCCACCGTCATGTGCAACACCTCGTGAATAGTCCTGCCTCGGTAGCGGATACTCAAGACCTGCGGCTTGAACCGCCGGCCGTCACACACCTCGCACGTGGCATACATGTCTTCGAAGAAATACATCTCCAGCTTTTCATATCCGTTGCCCTCACACCGCTCGCACCGTCCACCGGGGGTATTGAAGGAGAAGTGAGCGGGAGTCAATCCATGGCGGCGGGCTGCGAGTTCTGAGGCAAACAGAGACCGCACCTCATCAAAGGATTTTAGGTAGGTCAGCGGGTTCGATCGTGGGGTGCGCCCGATCGGTTGTTGGTCGATCAGCCGGACCCCTGAAAGATGCTCAAGACCTTTAATGGCACGGAACCGTCCCATCGGCAGCGAAGTGTGGTGGAACGCGCGTGCCGCTGCGCGATACAGCGTCTCCTCGACCAACGTGCTCTTGCCCGATCCGGACACGCCCGTCACGCAGACCAACGTTCGCAGGGGAATCTTGACCAGCAGATTCTTCAGATTGTGTTGGCTTGCACCGGCGATACTGAGGATGTTGCCGTTGCCGGCTCGACGGCGGCCTGGAACGGAGATGGACTCCGCGCCGCGTAAATAGCGCGCCGTGATCGGTCGCGAATTCCGTAGAAATTCCTTCCGTGGAGCGGCACAGACGACCTCTCCACCCTTCTCACCTGACCATGGGCCCATTTCAACGATATGGTCCGCAGCTAGAATCATCGCGGGATCGTGTTCGACGACGACCACCGTATTACCGATGTCGGCAAGGTCGCGAAGAATGCCGGCGAGCGTGGCGGTATCGCGCGGATGCAGCCCGATCGTCGGTTCATCCAGCACGTAGAGGGTCCCTATCAAGTGCGCACCAAGCTGGTTCGCCAAGGCAATGCGCTGAGCCTCCCCGCCGGAGACGGTTCTGGTCTGGCGCGTCAAGGACAGATAGCTCAATCCGACTCGCAAGAGGAACCCAAACTTAGCCTGCAACTGCCGGAGAATGTCCTTGGCGATGTCCCGTTCAAACGGAGTCAGCGCGAGTTCATGGAGCCATCGCGAACCCTCCTCGATCGTCAAGGAGGAAACCTGGTGGATATCCTTGCCGCAGACTGTGGTGAACAGCGCCTCCGGCTTCAGCCGGCTGCCCTCGCACACAGGACAGATCGAGGGACTGCGATAGCGACTCAACAGCACCCGCACGTGGAGCTTGTAGCGTTTTGTTTCCAAGTACTCGAAAAATTGGCGTATCCCTTCGAAGGTGTCGTCACCATTCCAGATCAGTTCTTGCACAGCAGCGGGCAGATCCTTGAACGGAGTCGACAGGCTGACTCCGCGCTTCTTCATCGCAAGGAGGAGTTGCTGCTGCCACCAATCGGAACCGGGCTTACTCCAGGGTTCAATTGCGCCATTGGCCAGGGAACGCGTCCGATCCGGAATGACCAGGTCTTGATCGTAGAGAAGGATATTACCGAAGCCCTTGCACTCCGCACAGGCGCCGAGCGGGTGGTTGAACGAGAAGAGCAAGGGGCGGAGTGGTTCAAATGTGCGTCCGCAGCGCTGACAGCGGAAGCGGGTGGAGAATGTGCGAGGGCCATATCCAATT
Organism: Nitrospiraceae bacterium; assembly: GCA_036820725.1. Lineage (GTDB taxonomy): Bacteria > Nitrospirota > Nitrospiria > Nitrospirales > Nitrospiraceae > DASSBQ01. The sequence goes on along the minus strand of DAISKX010000001.1, from coordinate 17,590 downwards.
ATATCGACGTGACATAGTCCGTTCCCTTCACGAAAGGCCGTTTCAATCCCTTCAACCAGCTGCGAGCGATTGTCCTGCCGAAGGACCAGTCGGTCCAACACAACGTGAAGCCCCGATGCACGCTCAGGGGGAAGGACTGGAGCATGATGCAAATCCAGCAAGGATTCGCCGCATTTCAACCGCGTAAAACCGCGGGTCAGGAGCGAGTTGACCAAGGCGCGGTCATGGCCTGGACCCAGATCCTGAACCGGAAAAAGAATCATCGCCCGAGAGTCAGGATGAGTCGAGAGAAGTTCATCCGCGACAGATTCCGGATGATAGGCTCGTGCTTCCAGCCGGCAATCCGGGCACATACGCTTGCCGATCTTTGCAAAGAGCAATCGAAGCAGATCGGACATTTCCGTAGCCGTGCCGACCGTGGAACGGGCGGATCGAACCGGGTTGCTCTGTTCAATAGCGATTGCCGGTCGAATATTGATGAGCCGATCGACGTCCGGACGATCGACTTTCTCCAGAAACATGCGGGCATAGGTCGAGAGCGATTCCACATAGCGCCACTGCCCTTCGGCAAACAGTGTGTCGAACGCCAGTGAAGATTTCCCCGACCCAGACACTCCTGTTATCGCCGTCACCTTGTTGTGCGGAATCCGCAGCGAGACATTCTTGAGGTTATGTTGCCTGGCTCCTTCGACGATCAGGTCGCCGGAAGACTCATCCGATTGCGTACTCTTTGGCACTGTCCATGCTCCAGTTCCAGAACGACCCAGTATCCTAGCAACCACCTTCCTTAGCTGCAATGATCGTCAGTCCCATGAGGCCACGGGAAGGATGAGCGGGAGGAGTTGGTTCCGATTGATCCGGCTCCGTATAATGCGTCATTTCTCCAACACCGGGTCCAGCCCTATCCGGTCCGATCCGGATGTGCCGAGCCATTTCGATGATCAAAGAGGAAGGCGGGACCCCAAGGGACCATTAGAACCATGATAGAACCATGAAAGGTACTGATCGTGAAAAAGAAAGGTCGCCCTGCCAAGCCCTATAGCCAGGCGGAACGGCTTGGGCGAATGATGCGCGCATTGGCCAGCAGGGCGATGACAGTGAAAGATCTGGCGGAGGAATTTGAGATCACGCGGCGTCAGGTCTATCGCGATGTCGATCGGATTCAAGAAGAAGGGCATCCCCTCGAACAATCGGACGGGGAAGGGGAAAAGACATGGCACCTTCCGCTCGGCTACAAGGGTCTGCCGCCGATTACCCTCTCGCCCTATGAACTGATGTCGTTCCAGCTTGCTCGGGCCGATCTGGCGTACCTTAACGGCACGCCCTTTATTGACGATCTGGATCACACGCTGGCCAAACTCCGCGCGGCTCTCCCGGATAAAACTATCAACCACCTGGACCGAATTCTGCAGGTGTTTGCGCCCGCTACCTAAGCCGCTCAGAAAGTACGGAGGTCAAGCATCACTGTTGCGGGACTTGCGGAAGGCGTTATTGTTACAGCTCAGGATTGACCTCGAATATGTGAAGCCGGGCGAAAGGAAGCCAGCCTGCTACCGGCTCGACCCATATGCCCTGGTTTTGTACCAGCACGGACTCTATTTGACGGCCTATTCCCACCAGTCGGCTGGCGACCGCCTGTTCCTGGTGGATCGGATGAAAGCGATCACGCTGTCCGACGAGCGATTCGACCTACCGACAAATTATTCGGCTGCCGAACGGTTCACGAAGTCGTTCGGGCTCATCGAGGAAACGCCGCGAGATATCACGTTGCATGTCAGCGCGGACGCGGCGCACTTTTTTCGGGAATCGCAGTGGCATTCCAGCCAACAGATTAGGCCGAACAGTGACGGTTCATTGTTGGTGACCTTCACGGCTGGCGGATTGGAAGAAATCACCTGGTGGGTGTTGTCCTGGGGCAAGGAAGTGAAAGTGCTCGGCCCGCCGGAGCTGGTCGAGCTGATCACAGAACAACTCACGAAGACCTTACAACATTACACTCGCAGCTAGCGTTGTGTTCCTCTCCCTTGCCCTCTCCCCTCGGGGGAGAGGAGGCGGTGAGGGGGCAAGCGCCGAGGCGTCCCAGAACTTCATCGTCCCTCTGCCCGTTCTGTGAGTAAGGCCTGCAACACCCGACCTTTCCGGTCTTTAGGTCTCGGCAGTTTCCAGAACCCCAATGGCAATTTACCTGAACCATTGCGAACCAAACCGGCTCGAATCAAATCCGCGAGCTGGCCATCTTCCATTTCCCCATGTCGCGGAAGCGGTACCAACTTGGCGATGGGCTTGCCACGTTCCATGACGACGGACACTTAGACACCGATCAGCCTTAGGCTGTTGGGCCTCGCTCGTTTGTCCGTTTCGCCCATCAGCCCGCCCGCCGGTGATGTCGCCCCGCAACAACCTCGATGACCATCGCATGGCTAATGGCGTGCCTCGGCGTATCTGCCGTTTATCCCTGTGACATTCTCTGTCACAGGTGCCTGCTAGAGTGCCTCCATTGAACGCGAGGTCGACTGAGAGGCAAAGGACCGGTTGCGCTGACGATGAGCTGCGTCGAGCCGGGACATTGTTCTATTCGTAGATCATTTCGTTTCACCAATGGATAGGATGAAAAGTCTGATGAGGGAGGCTCATCATGGAATGGCTATTGCCGCTGATTCTACAGATCGTGATCCCTGCCGACTCGCTTATGCAAGTAGTTACACACAGGAGCAAGCCATGAGGGATGCATTGAGCCGGCAGACTCAGCCGCATGAGGCTCATCGTCCATTAAACTGGAGGAGTGAATGAAGGCTTTGACCTACACAAACTGGCGAGGCAAAACCTTCGTGATAGACGAATCATTTGTCGAGGATATCAAACGTCATTGTGGGGCTGCCGGTGGTGATCCTAAGGAGCTAGATTTCTTGACTCCTGAGCTACTTCTTGAATGGTTGCCCACGATGGAAAGTCTCGAGCGACGGAATCAGTTAGAAGAAATGTGGGACCCGGTTGAGCGCCAATGACAAGTTGCGACGCCAAGTACTGTTGCGCTGCGGCGTTAGGCCGTAGTAGTGGGATGAATTCACGATCGGTGGTAAGACCCTCCCTTGTTGTGTGTTGCGCTAATCTTCGGTTGTTAGTAGGGGTCCTTCAAGAGCACGTAGTCTGTCATAAAGAATTCCAAACTTCAGCTGGAATTCGAGCGGGCCAACAATATCGACGACTCTCTCACATCTCTAAATGCCCTAGACAGATTACACGGGAAGGTGCTACTAGGGCGGCACAAAGCCGTATGCAGCTGTATTGTTTGAAGGAGGGGAATATGGATCAATTTGAAGAAGCTGTCCTAAAGTACCTATGTGGTCCGCCAGAAAGATTTGTTAGTGCGCAGTTCAATATCCCATACGATGGTTTCAAAGGGGGAAGTTGTCCTGATTTCCTTGTTCTGGATTTTGGCGATGCCACTGTGTACGTCGTTGAGATTACTTCAGCTGCAGACACAAAAAATGTGCAAGGTAGAATTGCTGAGCGCAAAACACGTTGGCTATCACCTCTGCGAGAACATTTTTCTAAATTAAGCCCGATCTTTTCGGAGTGGGACTATCATGTGACTGTATTCGTCAGAGATGAGGAGCTTCAAAATGCACAAAAGAGGTTAAGTGATCAGCCAGACGTTTCAGTGATTTCTCTAGATAGAGTCGTTTTTTCTTGGCGGTGGGAATGGCGGGGCTCACGTCCAAGCAATCCTCTTCGTGAACCTGATAAGGCTGCGAAAGTACATACACAAAAATTGGGCTCGTAACCAAAGACTGAGTAGTCGCAATGAGTTCGGATTACGACCCTGAAGAAAGAAAGCGATTCGATATTGTCAGTCAAGTGCTTGGGTTCGGAAACCCGCGTGTCAAATTCTGCTTTGTCGGGTTAGAGAGCGGGCATTTCTACGACGGAAGTATACGTGACAGATGGGGAAAAGTCGCCCCTCACCCGCCGCCTCTCCCCATTGGAGGAGAGGGCAAGGGAGAAGGGGCGCAGCCTCGCCGATCGATCCAACGAGCTTCAGGGACAGGACACTATATTATGTTGTCGTATTGGGATTTCACCTTCTGGGCAAGATGGAGGAACGCTGTTTTGTATGAAGGCACTTAGATAGGTCATGTCAGTCCAAGGGATTTCGAGAAACCTGATATTTTACCGCAACGCCAGCTTCACCAGTCCTATGCTGCACATGTACAGCGTCAGCGCGCCTGCCATCGTCATCCAAAATCCCAGTCGTTCCAGGCCATAAATGATAAATCCAACATAGACCAGCCACGGCGGTACGAACCACAGCAGATGCTTGGCATAGACCATGGCCGATGCATTGCCACCATTCAAATAGATCAATAGGATCGTCACGCCGGTCATGGCGGGGAACGTACTCGCGAATGCGGCGAGGAAGCCGTGCCCTTTCGTACCCCAATACGTCGACACACTGACCACCACTCCTCCGATCAGAAAATACAGCCCATACTTTGCGAAATCATTCATTCCTCTCTCTCCTTTTCATCCCCTCTTAGCAACTTGTGAGCATGGAATCGGTGTGGCGGGACCACGAGCGACCTTTGCCGGAGGAGCGTGCACAGACATGGCACTCTCTATGGTCGCGCCGTGCACCCCATCGAGCGTTTGTCTCGGGGGAAAGCCGGAACTGACTGAATCTCCGCGGTCATATCGCCCGCGGCTGAAAGAATTCCGGAAGGCTTCCGACGGACAAAGGCCGCAAGGGCCGCTCCGTGAGGCGGGTGAGCGAAGTGGGCCGCCACGCCAGTATCATGCTCCCTTAAACTCCTCCATTGCCTCGCGCACAATCTCCTCCCCCTGTCCTGTATAGCGGGGCGAAAAGTGAAACACCACGAGCTGCCGCACGCCGGCTTTCCTGGCCATCGCTCCGGCCTGTCTCGCTGTCAGGTGGTACCGATCGCGTGCCTTGTCCACATCGCGATCTAAATACGGCGATTCACAATAAAAGATGTCGGCGCCACGGACCAGCTCGACAATCTGTTCTTCATTGTCCGGGTCATATCGCGCGTCCACGACATAGGCGATCTTTTGCCCGCGGGTAATGGTGAGGAATCGATCCCTTACGTCACCCAGGATGAACTCCAATTCCTCCCTGCGGTGCTCGAAATAGAGCGTAGCGGTGAAACGGAAGTCGTGGGGCTTGTTCTGCCAAAGATACTCCTTCACGTCTCTCAGCCAGGAGCCGACGGGCAGACCGGCGTCATGGAGTTTCTGCTTGTTGACGTTGATGTGAAACTGTTCCTGAAGCGCGTAGGCGAACGAGGGAATCCGATGATTCAACGCAACCGCGCGCATGGTAAACATTGTATCTTCCATCACGGGAAATGGGCCCGTCGCTCGTTGTCCACCGGATGGCGATGACGGTCCGTCATGCCGGGCAAACCCGTCGGTCGCAAGAAACGTCGCCACCCGGCTTTCGTCGGCATGAAACTCGCGGACCTCGATCGACAAGGGATAGCCATCCACCAGATTCCATGTATAGCCGTCTAATTTGCCCTGGACATTCGAAATGAGTCCGGGCGGACCATACAGTTTCAATGTCTTGCCTCGCCCCAGTGCTACCCGGAGGATGGCGTCGAACCCAATGAAGTGATCCATATGGGTATGAGAAATGAAAATATCGTTCGCCCGCAAAAGCCGCGCCGGCCCTAGGTCATCGTTCCGACCGAGGTCGAATAACAGCGCGCGCTTGGACCAGCGGACTTCCACATACACACCCGGGTCACCGAATACGTCATTCACGAGGTAACTTGAGAAGGAGGGAGTCATGGGAAGTGTAGATTTGGTGATCTGGTGATTTTGTGAACTCTGATGGGTTTGTTGATGTATTGCTCAATGAAACCGCCAAATCACTCAATCATTAAATCACCAAATGTGCAATTAGCTCAACACCACTCTCACGACGGAATACATTAGAATCACCTCGACGACATGTGCCACGATGGTTGCGTAGAGATTCCGGAGTTTGACCCACAATAGGCCCCAAACCAGCCCGTCCCATACGGCAATCCAGTGTAGATGTTTGAATGTAGCCACCATGAACGGGTCAAATGCAAATAGGACCGCACTGACGGCTATCGCGAGTGTGGATGGAAACCCGAGCGCCAAGGAGCGGCCCAAGAGAAATCCTCGAAAATTGATCTCGACAAAACAGGCGATCAGCACGATACACCATGGCATCATCAGCCAGAAGGGAATCTTCGCGTGGGGTGTCTCTCTGAGGAACGTGATATCGATTCCGAGCCACGGGATGATCTTCACAATGACCAAGAGATTGACCGTTCCCAAGAGCAGTCCTACCGCGATACCCCATGCTGCCCCGCTCAGGAGTCTCTCCTGTTCCAAGCCGAATTTTCGTACGATGTGCGTATTCAGGCCGATCCATATCAGCAATCCGACATAGGCCAGACCCTGAGGAAGAAACTGCAGGAGGGTAGATTCCTGCCACTGAATTGGAGTGAGGTAAAAAAAAAGGGTGGAGACTATCGGGAGCAGGATCAACCCTGCCCCCCGTTCGTCGGGCCGGATGCATGCTGCGGTGTCCATGCACGCCGGCTTCCACATGGGTGGTTATTGGATTTGTAGCTGATACCGCTCGAGGGTCGTGGCCTTATTGCGGGCGAGATTCGAGAGCGATTTGTTGTAGTCTATGATTGCGCGTAACTCGTTCCCCTGTGCCGTCGCCAGGTCACGCTGAAAATCCAGGACAAAGCGGGTCGTACTTAACCCGACTTTCAAGCGCTCCTGCTCGGCTTGCAGTTGCTTCTCGGCCATGATACGGGCGGAGCGCGTGGTCTCGATACGCTTGAAATCTGTTTGCACCCGTCGCACGGCTTCCCGAACGCCTACGATCACCTGTTGCCGGATGCTCTGGAGCGTCGCCTGGGCATTGCGGGCTTCCAGTTGGCGCTTGTTGTACGTGCTGTATGCGGATCGGTTCCCCAGTGGATAGCTCAATACCAGGCCCGCGCCATAGTTATAGTAGTCCCCACCGAAATTCCGCTTGACCGAGTCATTGTAGTCGGTGCCGAGTCCGGCCAACCCCATCGTACCTTGCAAGGAGAGTGTCGGCAGCAGTTGGTTTTTGGCAAACTTGACATTGATCTCACTCGTATCGATGTTTTTACCGGCCTGGAGGATCTCCGGCCGCCGTTCCATGGCAATGTCGATGGCTTCCTGGAGGCTGAGTGGTTCCAGCGCGGTGGCCGGCGCGTCAATGGGAGCCAGCCGCAGATCTTGGCGCAGGTCTTCTTCGGCGGGATTCAGGAGACGGCGGACTTGGTCCTCCTGATCGCGGATGGCCTTCTCGGCGACCAGAATCTGCTCGACCCGCGAGGCCACGGCCGCTTCCGCCTGCAACACGTCGACGATGGACATCACCCCGGCCTTTGCTTTGGCGCGGTTCGTGGCCAGGAGCTCTTCCGCCGCTTTCAAGGCTGCTTGCGCGACCTTGAGATTTTCATTGGCGAATACCATTTCCCAGAAGGTTTGTTCTACGGTGGCGATCACGGTCATGACGCGATCCAGGAAGACATGTTGCTCGACGGTGGCATTGTTCTGCGCAATGTAGATGAAGGTCTTGTTCACGTCGACGCCGAAGTTCTTGAGGAGCGGCTGGGTCATGGTCAGAGCGAGGCCACCCGTGTACGCAGGGTTGAACAGAAACGTATTGGGCCCGCTCACGTACGTGCGCTGGGGGCTATAGTTCAAATCGAAATTGGTGCCGGTGTAGAGGTTCTGCGTGACATCCGCTGTCACCCCGAGGACGTTCTGGTCGAATTTGGTTATGTCCTGCAGATTGGCGCCTGTAAAGCCCAGCACGGGACGGTTAAGGGGAGCGACCTGCCGGTTGTATTGTCCATTGAAACTCACGGTCGGATCGAACTTGGCTTGTTCGATGACGATATCGGCGATGCGGCTCTCTTTGGTCTGACGGCTGATGCTGATATCCAGGTTCTGCTGGAGAGCCTGGACGACGGCGTCGGCTAACGACAAGGCCTCGCGGCGTTCCGTTGCTACCGGCTGCGTCACCTCCATGCTCCTAGCAGGCGAACCTAGCATCACGAGAAGGAAGAAGAGCAAGAGCGCGAGTCGTCCGAGACGTTGTGGGTTTTTCATCCTACACTCCTTCCGCAGAGTCTGTGGATTGATCATCATCAGTGATCATCATATTGAGGAGAATCCGGTTCGGTACTATCACAATTTATGATGTCTGTCCAAATCGCTTTGCTTTATGCCAAGCTAGGGCATCGCGTCGTGTTCATCCACTTTCCTTGGGAGGAGTTGACGAAAAGATCTCGTCCCATAGACGTTCCTGGATGAGATTTCCAGAACACGACCTGCACCATATGCCTGATTCCGATGTGGCGGTTTAGCAGGACCTCGCAGGTCTGACACAGTCCAGAGGGTTCATCCCCCAGGTTATCCACAGTTTTCACAGGCACACATGAGCCTTATAATTAGAGCTAATGGAGCTAATTCTAGTTGGTAAGTTATTGAATGCTAAGAGATAAACGAAGATTCATCCCGTGTGATCCCTTACTCTATCCCCATTCGGTACATAGCTTGCTTAGTTCTGCAGATAACTGGATGGCGAGCGATCTGACCTACTGCTCGACAAAAACGGAGCCGGCCCCTCAAAGATGTCGATTGCACCTGATGGAGACAAACAGATAGGAAGAAGCGGACGATTCTGGATCGCGATATCTCCTGCATCATGCATGTACCTCGCCGGTTGCACAAGGATATCTTCATAAAGGAGATGGTTCCATGAAAATTGCGCAAGTGTCACCCCTTTGGGAAAGCGTTCCACCGAAGCTCTATGGGGGAACTGAGCGTATTGTCTCGTATATGACGGAAGAGATGGTTCGCCTCGGACATGACGTGACGCTCTTTGCAAGCGGCGATTCGGTGACGACAGCGAAACTCGAAGCTCCATGCCCGCAGGCCCTTCGGCTCAACACCGGCATCTTCAATCGGGAAGCGCCGCTTATTTCTATGATGGAGCAGGTGTTCAGTTCCGCCGAGCAATTCGATGTGATCCACTCCCATCTCGATTTTCTCGCGTTTTCGCTTTCACGACGGTGTCCAGTCCCGGTTGTCACAACACTGCATGGCCGCTTGGATTTGCCGGAACTCGTCCCGGTGTTCCGGGATTTTTCGGAGCTGCCCCTGATATCCATTTCGAACTCTCAACGTCGTCCCTTGGCATGGTGCAACTGGATGGGAACGGTGTATCATGGCTTGCCGAGCAACCTGTATGCCTTCAATCCGGAGCCGGGTAAATACCTGGCCTTTCTCGGTCGCATTTCCCCAGAAAAGTGCCCGGATCAGGCCATAGAATTGGCCAAACGCGTAGGCATGCCTATTCGCATTGCAGCAAAGGTAGACCCGGCCGACCGGGCCTACTTTGAGCGGGTCGTGGAACCTTTGTTGGATCATCCGTTAGTGGAGTTTGTGGGCGAAGTGACCGATGCGCAGAAAAACGATTTTATCGGTAATGCGCACGCTCTTATCTGTCCGTATGACTGGCCTGAGCCGTTTGGGTTGGTTCTGATTGAAGCGTTGGCCTGTGGCACGCCGGTGCTGGCCTACCGTCGGGGTTCTATCCCAGAAATCATCACGCACGGCGTAACCGGATTCGTTAGTGAGAATGTCACGGAAATGACTGCACAAGTCGAAGGCATATCGCTTCTTGAGCGTCGACGATGTCGCGAAATCTTCGAAGAGCGCTTTACTGTTGAGCGAATGGTGCATGACTACCTGAAGGTCTATCGGCACATCATGAACGAACCGGCCGGGATGGCTGGGCAAAAGGTACGACCACTGACATTGGAAAAGGCGAGCTAGCGATGAATTGTTCGCAGGAGGGTATCGAACAGATGTCTATGACGGATGCCAAGGCAGCAGCTCCCAAGACCGTTCAGTCCGGGTGGGGATTGCTGAGGACGAAGGATTTCGGGTTTCTGTGGGCCGGACAAGCAATTTCTCAGATCGGCGACGGCCTGAACAAGGTGGCGCTTCTCTATTTCGTCTACGAGCTCACCGGATCGGCGTTGAAGATGGCCGTCATCGGCCTGCTCCAAACAATTCCGCCGTTGGTTTTCGGGCCGCTTATCGGGGTCTATCTTGATCGCCTGCCCAAGAAGGCCGTCATGATCACCGTCGACCTGTTGCGGACATTAATGATTCTGCTCATTCCTGTGTTCTACGCCTTCGATATGTTGACCCTTGAACGACTCTATGTGCTCGTGTTTCTGAATTCCATCGTGTCGACGGTATTCGGCCCTGCCCTTTCCGCGTCCGTTCCTTTCATTGTTCAACGGTCGCAGTTGACTCAGGCGAACGCCTTTCTCCAGAGCACCACCAACATCGGTGTGCTTTTGGGACCGGCGATGAGCGGCGTCGGTATCGCGCTGGTCGGTGCTCAAAACGTACTGTACGCCGATGCCGCCACATTCTTTGTATCCGCTCTTTGCATCATACCCATCACCGTGCGGGATCGCGTCGTCGCCAAAGGATTGCAAGCGTTATCCAAACCGATCCTGAAGGATTTGAGGGAAGGTTTCCGCTTCGTGTTCATTCAACACAAGGTTGTGTTCGCACTCATGGTAACGGCCGTGCTCTATAATTTGGCGGTCAGTGCGTTTGTCTTCTTACTGCCGGTCGTCGCGAAAGACCTCCTGCAGGTTGGTCCGGTTGAATTGGGCTGGCTGTGGTCGGCCCTGGGAATTGGGATGCTCGTGGCTTCATTGTGGTTGGCGTGGGTTCCGCAGGGGGACTTCCGAAACCGCATCGGCCATATCGCAAAATCTTTGGCGGTGGGAGGCGTGGCCGTATGCAGCCTTGGGTTGATCCAAACGCCGGTGATGGTCAGTACCATGCTGTTGGTCATCATTATCGGCGGGAGCACCTCACTGTTCTACCCGGCCGTATCCGCAATGATTCAAGAGGTCACACCCGAGCATTTACTTGGACGTGTGTTTACCACCTTCAGCACCGGTGGTATGGCATCGGCGATGGTCGGGATGGCGGGATTTGGATGGGCCGCCGATGAAATTGGGCCGGCCGCAAGCCTGATCGGCATCGGCCTCATTCTTTTGCTGACGGCGATCGTCACGGTGCATGTCAGCCGTCGTGATTTCAGTCTGAAACCTGTCTCCGCCTAGATCACTTCTTTCCTCGTGAACCTCGCCGCGGCTCCTCTTTGCGTGGCCTTCGGAATCTGATTCCCTCTGTCAGCTGCGAACCTGCCGGTAGTTGCTTTCTTCCCGCGCGTCGCGTATTTCTGGTTTTAATGGCAGAACCGAATCGAGTACGATGCATGGCTGTGGTGCAGCACCTCAACCATCCGGCATTTGTCGATTAGCTATGAAGGGCGTACGTCTATGATCTCTCTCACTCGCTCACTCCAAGTCACGATTCTCATGGTTTGCAGCTTGACGCAGGTGCATGGCAGCGTGGATTTGTTTGCTGAAACGCCTCCGGATACAACCCCTGAAGGCTTACCGCCAAAGCCGAAGGAGCCGGAGGTCAAGTCCAAGGAACCTGAGCTGAAGCCGCAGGATGCGAAACCGAAGGACGGAGAACAGAAATCAAAGGACGCTGAGCCCAAGGTAAAGGAAGCCGAGCCGAAAGCAAAGGAACCCGAACCGAAAGCGAAAGAAGCGGAACCAAAAGCCAAGGAAGCTGAACCGAAGGCAAAGGACCCCGATACCAAACATCGAGAGCCGGAAGCGAAACCCAAAGAGAGCACAAAGCCGAAAGATAGTGAGACCAAGCCGAACCATCAAGAACAGAAGTCGAAGGACGCTGATCACAAACCAAAGGACACGGAATTGAGCGAGAGGCCTTGTCCACAGGTTCATCCATCTTCCGAGGGTAAGACGGCCCAGGACAACCCCCCGCCGCCAGATCCTGCCACCGGTGATAAACCCAAAGCCGCTGAAACCGAGACAAAGAAACCCGTTCGATCGCCCATGGTCACGGCGAAACTCGCATTGATGGCCGATTCTCGACTGTTCCCCTACGACATTGAAGTGGATACTAAGGATAAAGATCTCGTGCTGCTCGGAAAAGTGGTCAGCGAGAGCGACAAGCATGCCGCGACAGAGATCGTGCGTTGTCTCGACGGCGTGCATGCCGTCGAGAACCGATTGAAAGTCGAAGCCGATGCGTCACACGGACTGGGAGCCGAGCGGGACAAGGTCATGACCCAACTTGTGAAGGAACGTTTTGAAAAGAGTAAGACGTTGCAATCAATAAAATTTGAGATCAAAACAGAACACGGTGTTGTCTACCTGACCGGCTCCACCAGATTTCAGGTGATCATTCTGGAAGCGGCCCAGGCGGCCAGGCAGGTACCTGGTGTGAAAGCCGTGAATACTGAAGGGGTTCGTCTTGTAACGGGAGAATGACCGGCTGATCACGCCACTTCTACTGTGTCTATCAACCCTCACCTACGGAGTCCAGTCGAGTGAACGGAGTCGCGTTGCGCCCCAAAGTGATCTGGTCGCCGCAACTCCTGACTCGCGACTTCACGCTCGTGTGGTGGGGCCAGATGGTGTCGCAGATTGGGGATGGCGTCTCAAAACTCGCCCTGCTCTGGTTCGTCTACTCCATCACCGGCTCTCCGCTCAAGACAACCGTTATTGGGCTCTTGCAAACGCTACCACCCATTCTCTTCGGTCCGTTCATCGGGGTGATCGTCGATCGGCTTCCCAAAAAGCTCCTGTTGATCACAAGCGATCTCATCCGGGCAGTCGTGCTGGGGGTGGTTCCCTGTCTGATTTCCGTCGATTCATTCAGCATCGAGCGTCTGTATGTGCTGGTGTTTATCCATGCCATGGCCTCCGCGGTATTCGGTCCCGCGCTCACGGCTTCCATTCCATCTCTCGTCGCCCGGCACGAGTTTACTGCGGCCAATGCCCTGCTTCAAACGACGACCAGTATTGGCATCATCATCGGACCGGCGCTGAGCGGCGTGGGCATTGCCACCCTGAGTTCGCAAGAGGTACTCTGTGTCAATGCCGTCAGCTATGTCGTCTCGGCCATCTGTTTTCTGTTCGTTCGCTTTCCTTGGTCCGAATCGCAGTTGACTGCGGTCAACTCACTGAGCAGCACGCTTCACGACGTGATGGACGGGTTCCGCTTCGTCCTTGTGCGGCAGCGCATGATTCTGATGCTTATCGGCGCCGCCTCGATGTATACGTTTGCCACGAGCGCGTTCAGTACGTTGTTTCCCGTATTCGGCAAGAAATTGCTTGATCTCGGTCCGATTGAAGTGGGGTATCTTTGGTCTGCGTTCGGGGTTGGACTCTTGCTGGTTTCATTGGGACTCATTTCAGTATCCGGGTGGACTCTCCATCGACGCATTCAGGCGATGGCCGCCTCGAGCCTCGTGAGCGGGTTGGCGATGCTTGGGTTGGTGTGGACCACCAATCGCATGATGGCCGCCCTCCTGATGATCATCATCGGGATGGGCGCGGGCACATTGACGCCGGTAGCGTGGGGCGTTATTCAGGAAATTTCACCGGCCATCCTGTTGGGACGGGTGTTAGCTATTTACAATCTCGGCGCGATGACGTCTGCGATTGCAGGCATGACGCTGTTTGGTTGGACCACGCAGGAATTCGGCGAGCGACCCAGTGTCATCGGGATAGGAGTCGGCCTGTTCCTGACCGCGATGGTTGCCGCACGAGTGGTTCGATGGATGCAATCCAATTGGACTGGGCGGCCTCCGCTGGAAGACAGTGAATCGCTCGTCCTGGTTCCTCAATCGACGACGCATTGATCCATCGGTAAACAGCATCGCAGGGGGGGTCTCCCTGGTATGGTCGCCGGGATTGCACGAGGCCTAAGGCGACACACGGATATGTGGTTCTTTCATCCATTGACCTCAGGACTGTGGAATCGTGCACGATAGCGGAGTGGAGGGACACTGTGGACGAGATCATTAACGTCAACGATCAATTTTACATTTTGGCGAGTTCGTCCATGGCGAACAACCGCACCCGTGTCTTGAAGCATGGAGAGACGTTCGGCGTATTCGATCGATACGGCGACATCCAACCGGTGGGTCGGGGCACGCAAGGCCTCTATCATGAAGGGACTCGCTTTTTGAGCCGCGAGGAACTCTTTCTGGACAACGATCGGCCCATGTTGTTGAGTTCGACGGTCAAAGAGGACAATGCGCTTCTGGCGGTCGATATGACGAACCCGGATCTGTATCGGGACGGGCGGATTGTCGTCCCGCGCGGCAGCGTTCATGTGTTTCGCTCCCGATTCTTGTGGAACGGTGTGGCGTATGAGCGATTTCGTCTGTCAAACTTTAGCCTGGCCCCCGTCGTCATCAATGTGTCGCTTCGATTTGAATCCGACTTTGCCGATATCTTTGAGGTGCGCGGTCAGAAACGCGATCACAAAGGCAAAAGGCTTCCCGGCCTGGTCCAAAAGGATCGGCTCGTCCTTACCTATGAGGGGCTCGACGGGGTCGTTCGTGAGACTCAGCTGCGCTTCTCACCAGCCCCCGACGAAATGACAGCGTCACAAGCTGTCTTTCACGTCATATTGGAACCGAAAGCCGAGACCACGGTCACGATGACCGTGGGATGCGAGGTTGGCGGCCCCCCGCGGCCGTGGTTCGCCTACGATCACGCGATGGCAGATGCAAGTGCCGCACTACGGACCGAGCAATCCCAAGACTGCGTGGTGCATACGTCGAATGCCCAATTTAATGAATGGTGGAATCGTTCATTGCAGGATTTGCGAATGATGGTGACCGAGACGGTGGAGGGTCCATACCCCTATGCAGGAGTCCCGTGGTTCAGCACGCCGTTCGGCCGCGATGGGATCATTACCGCCCTGGAATGTCTGTGGATCAAGCCACAGGTCGCCAGGGGCGTTCTCAGCTATCTCGCTGCTCGACAAGCCACTCAGTTGAATCCCTCCCAGGATGCGGAACCGGGGAAAATCCTTCACGAAACTCGAAAAGGAGAAATGGCGGCGTTGAGGGAAATTCCGTTCGGTTTGTATTACGGAAGCGTAGACTCGACGCCGCTCTTTGTCATGCTGGCCGGTGCATACTATGAACGAACCGGTGATCTCGGGCTCATGAAGAAACTCTGGCCGAACATTGAACTTGCCTTGTCCTGGATAGACATTTACGGCGACCACGACGGGGATGGGTTCCTAGAATATATCCGAAAGTCGCCGACGGGCTTGGATAATCAGGGGTGGAAGGATTCCCATGATTCCATCTCTCACGAGAATGGAGACCTGGCGGAGGGTCCTATCGCGCTGTGCGAAGTGCAGGCGTACGCGTATGATGCCAAGCTTTGCGCCGCCAGGCTGGCTGTGGCGCTCGGACATGCGGAGCGGGCGGCTGAACTTCGGCAGCAGGCCGACAGATTGAAAGCACAATTCGATGATGCCTTCTGGTGCGAGGAACTGTCGGCATATGCGCTGGCATTGGACGGTCATAAAAAACCCTGTCGCGTCAAAACATCCAATGCCGGCCACTGTTTGTATACGGGAATTGCACGAGCAGATCGGGCAGTACGAGTGGCCGCCACTCTCATGTCCGACGAGCTGTTCAGCGGATGGGGCGTTCGCACCCTCGCCGGCAACGAACGGCGATACAATCCAATGTCCTACCACAATGGTTCCGTATGGCCTCACGATAACGCGTTGATCGCAGCCGGCCTCGCACGTTATGGGCTTAAAGCCGATGTCGAAAAAGTGATGAAGGGGTTGTTCGATGCCAGTTTGGTCGTAGACTTTCACCGGCTGCCGGAGCTGTTCTGTGGATTTGTTCGACGTCCCGGGCAGGGACTGACACGCTATCCCGTGGCGTGTAACCCCCAGGCCTGGGCTGCAGCATCCGCCTTCATGGCTCTGCAAGCGTGTTTGGGGATGTCCATCCGCGCGCCGGAAGCCAAAGTGGTCTTTACCTATCCGATTTTGCCTCAATTTCTGCACGAATTGCAGATTATGAACCTCAAGGTGGGCAAGGCCTCCTTGGATCTCCTGATCAGACGCTACGAGCTGGACGTCGGTGTGACGGTGATGCGGCGTGAGGGGGATGTTGAAGTCGTGGTGATCAAGTAGGCTGTGTTCCTAGTATCCTTACTTGCGGGATAGGGTAGCCTTCCGTGATGCCACTATAGGTTTCAGTTGCAATCTTCTCCGTAGGTGTTTTGCTTCCTGCCAGATTTGTCTGCTCTGCTGGGCTTTATCGAACATTCTGCTACACTCTTTTTAGGTCTGTCCATCAACCTGCTACATAGGTCAGCGATTCCGGTCGACACATCGTCGAGTGCGCGCCGTGCTCACAATCAAATGGTAGACACATGAAAGTAGTGCTGTTCTGTGGAGGCCTTGGCTTAAGGCTTCGTGACTATTCCGAAAAGATCCCCAAACCCATGGTGCCGATCGGATACCGCCCGATCATCTGGCACGTCATGAAATACTACGCCTATTTTGGCCATCAAGACTTTATCCTGTGTTTGGGGTATGGCGCAGATGCGATCAAGGATTATTTCCTCAATTACAATGAATGCGTGTCCAACGATTTTGTGCTCACGAATGGCGGGAAAGCGGTGACGCTGCTCAACACCGATATCCAAGATTGGAAGATCACATTTGTCGATACGGGAATCGCATCCACCATCGGGCAGCGGTTAAAAAGCGTGGAACAGCACATCGGGAAGGACGACGTGTTCCTGGCGAACTATACGGACGGTCTGACGGACTTGCCGCTTCCCGACGATATCGGACATTTCATGGCGCACGACCGGATTGCGTCATTCCTGTGCGTCACTCCTCGCTTGAGTTTTCACTCGGTGACCATGACTGAAGAGGGGAAAATCACGTCTCTGGATGAGATGTCACGAGCGGGAATCCGGGTCAACGGGGGATATTTTATCTTTAGGAGAAGTATTTTCGAATACATCCGAGATGGCGAAGAATTAGTGCAGGCGCCATTCCAGCGATTGATTAAACGAGACCAGTTGATCGGCTATTCCTACAATGGGTTTTGGGCCGCCATGGATACGTTCAAAGAC
Source organism: Nitrospiraceae bacterium (assembly GCA_036820725.1). Classification (GTDB taxonomy): domain Bacteria; phylum Nitrospirota; class Nitrospiria; order Nitrospirales; family Nitrospiraceae; genus DASSBQ01. The sequence continues at coordinate 485 of DAISKX010000001.1, read as the reverse complement.
AAAATGTTGCTGGACGATTTGTATTCACGGGATAAAGCTCCATGGGCGGTGTGGAAAGAGCGTGCGAAATTAGCGCCCCCCTGCGAATCACCTTTGGCTCCGCCGTACTTACGGAAGGTCGAGGGACTTTAGCATGGTCGGCGGTGTCTTCGATCTCGGCACCCACGTCAAGAGTAAGCGCACGTTGTCCGTGCTCTGTCTTGGCGCGCACGCAGATGACATCGAAATCGGTTGCGGAGGTACAATTCTTCGCCTGGTCGAATTGTATGGCGCCGCGATCGAGGTATATTGGGTGGTGTTCAGCGCACCTTCGTCGCGGAGACGTGAAGCGTTGTCAGGCGCCGAGAAGTTTCTTCGGCGAGTCCGAAGGAAACACATACTGGTGAAGAACTTTCCGGACAGTGTCTTTCCCTATTCCGGCAAGCGAATCAAAAAATGCTTCGAATCTCTCAAGCGCATGTGCCGTCCCGATCTGATCCTGACCC